>JBBJOU010000364.1:0-2908 GCA_037724305.1 Acidimicrobiales bacterium | reverse complement strand
CGTGCGCTGCACCACGGTCAGGAAGCGCCGGCGGCGAGGGCGAGGAGTTCGGACCACAGGGCGAAGATGGCGTGGTGGCCGGCGCCCGCTCGCACGTCGAGGGTGGCGCCCGGGACCTGTGCCGCCAGCCAGGTGCCGATGGCGGGGCCGGCCAGGCGGTCGCGGTCGCCGTGGACGAAGCGGGTGCTGGCGGTGACGGCGGCGAGCTCGACGTCGAGGGGAGCGAGGAACTGCACGGCGAGGTCGGCGGCGAGGCCGCGCGCGCCGGTGGCGGCGACGGCCCGGACGGACGCCGCCAGCGCCTCGAGGGTGCCGGGTACCGTCCGCACCTCGGCGAGCGAGCGGCGCCCGAGTGACTCCTCGACGTGCTCGAGGGCGAGGGCGGCGTCGAGCGGCGGTGGTGGCACCAGCATGGCGGCGCCGGCGGCGACCAGCTCGGCCAGCGCCACCGGCTCGGCGGCCGCGTCACGCACCGCGTCGCCCATCGCCAGGCGGGGGCCCGACGCCTCCCGGACGGCGGGGTCGTCCATGGCCGGCGACGGCGGCATCGCCCCGTAGGTGACGAGCGTGGTCACCCGGTGGCCGAGCACCGCCGCCGCCCCCAGCGCATAGGGGGCGCCGGCCGACCACGCCAGCAGCCCCGTCCGATCAATGCCGAGGTGGTCAAGCAGGGCGGCGAGGTCGGCAGCGAACGCGCCCACGGACGGCTCGGGGAGCGGGTCGCTGCTCCCCCACCCCGGGCGGTCGACGGCGAGGAGGCGGATCCCCAGTCCGGCCGCCACGCCGTCGTCGGGATGGCGGGCCAGACGGCAGTCGGGGCTGCCGTGGAGGTAGACGACGGGCGTGCCGGCGGGGTCGCCGACGTCGTCGGCCCCCAGCCGCCGCCCGTCGGCCAGCACCACCGACACGCCGGGATCGGGAGCATCACCGCGGTCGCGCACGCCGGAGGGTACGCCACCCACCGCATCAACTGGGGGCAGAACGGTGGCTGGTGACCAGCGCAGTAGGTTCGCGACCGTGCTGACGCCCGGGCCGGGGGCCCCGACCCCGCCGATCGCCATCGCCGGCGGGTCGGCGGCGGCCACCGGGCGGCTGGTCGCCACCCGGGGGACGGTGCCCGACGACGTCGTCGACCGGCTGCGCAGCGCGTGCGCCGAGGTGGTCACCGACCCCGCCGCCCTGGTCGAGGCCAGCCGGGACTGGTGGCCGCTGGCCATGACCTGGGCCGCCGACGGTGGGACCGGGGCCGTCGCCGAGGTGGTGTGCCGGCCGGAGACCGCCGCCGAGGTGGCCGCCGTGCTGGCGGTGGCCAACGTCGCCGCCGTCCCGGTGACGCCGGCGGCCGGTCGCAGCGGCGTGCTCGGCGGCTCGGTGCCCGTCCACGGCGGCATCGTGGTCGACCTCACCGCCCTCGCCGGCGTGGTCGACGTCGACCCTACGTCGCTGGTGCTCGACGTGCGGGCCGGGACCTTCGGCCACCTGCTCGAGGCCGAGCTGCACGATCGCTACGGCTGCACCCTCGGCCACTGGCCGCAGTCGATCGCCCTCTCGACGGTGGGCGGCTGGCTGGCCTGCCGCAGCGCCGGCCAGCTCTCCAACCGCTACGGCAAGATCGAGGACATGGTGCTCGGCCTCGACGTGGTGCTGGCCGACGGCCGCCAGATCACCACCGGCGGCACCCCCCACGCCGCCATCGGGCCCGACCTGACCCAGCTCTTCGTCGGCAGCGAGGGCACCCTCGGCGTCATCACCGGCGCCCGCCTGCGCCTCCATCCGACCCCCGACCACGCCCACGGCACCGCCTGGGGCTTCGCCGCCCTCGACGTCGCCCTCGACGCCATGCGCCGCATCGTCCGGCGTGGGGTGGTCCCCGCCGCCCTGCGCCTCTACGACGACATCGAGGCCGCCCGCAGCTACGACACGCCCGCCGGCACCCACCTCCTGCTCGCCCGCGACGAGGGCGACCCGGCGGTCGTCGAGCTGGCCCTGCGCATCGTTGACGAGGCCGCCGCCGAGGCCGGCGCCGTGCGGCTCGACCCGGGCCTGGTCGACATCTGGATGGCCAAGCGCAACGACGTCGCCGCCCTGGAGGCGCTCATCTCCCGGGGGTACGTGGTCGACACCATGGAGGTCACCGGGCGATGGCGCGACCTCCCGGCCATCTACACCTCGACCATCAGCGCACTCCACGGTGTACCCGGCTGCATCGCCGCCTCGGCCCACCAGAGCCACAGCTACCCCGAAGGCGGGTGCCTCTACTTCTCCTTCGCCGGGGCCCTCGACGGAGACGGCGACGGTGCGACCCGTACGGCGCTGCACGGCGCGCTGTGGGACGCCGGCCAGCGCGCCGCCCTCGCCGCCGGCGCCGGCCTCAGCCACCATCACGGGGTCGGGCTGGGCCGCGGCCGCTTCGTGGCCGACGCCCTCGGCCCCGCCCATGAGGTGGCGGTGGCCGTCAAGCGCGCCCTCGACCCCAAGGGCATCCTGAACCCGGCCAAGCTGGGCCTGCCGAGCCCCTTCGGTACGGTGACGTGGTGAACGGACCCGCCGTCGCCGCCGGTGCCGCCATCGGCCTCGCCATCGCCCTCCTCGCCGCCCTCGTCGCCCGGGTGGCCCTCGACGGCGACAGCGCCCTCGTGTTCGCCCTGTTCGTCGTGGTGCTCGCCGGCTTCGCCGTCGGTGGTGGCGTCGCGGCATCCCGCCGGCCCGACGCCGCCCTGCTCCACGGCGCCGCCGCCGGTGCGGCCGCCTACCTCGTCGTCCTGGTCCTCGGTGCCGCCGCCCAGGCGGTCAAGGGCGACGAACTGCGCCCGCTCAGCTCCCTGGTCAACCTCGTGCTCGCCGGTGCCATGGGCGCCCTCGGCGGCCTGGTCGCCGAGCAGCGCGCCGGGCGCACCGGCCGGGCCGG
>JBBJOU010000363.1:0-2908 GCA_037724305.1 Acidimicrobiales bacterium | reverse complement strand
ACCGCCCGATCGGGATGTTCGACTCCGGCTTCGGGGGGCTCACCGTCGCCCGCGCCGTGCTCGACCTCCTGCCCGACGAGGCGCTGGTCTACGTGGGCGACACCGCCCGCTACCCCTACGGGCCCCGGCCCCTCGCCGAGGTCCGCGACTTCGCCCGCCAGATCGCCGGGTTCCTCGCCGCCGACCACAGGGTGAAGCTCCTGGTGGTGGCGTGCAACACGGCATCGGCCGCCGCCCTCGATGAGCTGCGGGCCGAGTCGCCGGTGCCGGTGGTGAGCGTGGTCGAGCCCGGCGTGCGCTCGCTGGTGCGCGCCACCGAGTCGGGTCGGGTCGGCGTCATCGGCACCGTCGGCACCATCGCCTCGGGCGCCTACCAGCGGGCGGTGGCGGCCACCGGCGCCGGCGTCGAGCTCACCTGCGCGGCGTGCCCGGGCTTCGTCGAGTTCGTGGAGCGGGGCGAGACCGCCGGCGAGCAGGTGGTGGTGCTGGCCGAGCGCCTCCTCGCGCCTGTGGTCGCCGCCGGTGTCGACACCCTGCTGCTCGGCTGCACCCACTACCCCTACCTCGCCCGTACCATCAGCGACGTGGTCGGCCACGATGTGACGCTGGTGTCGTCGGCCGACGAGACCGCCTTCGAGATCCGCGCCCTGCTGGGCGACGGCGGGATCGGCGCCCGGGCCGCCACCCCCGGCCGCCCGGGGCCGCCCCGCACGTTCCTGTCCTCGGGCGACCCGACGTGGTTCCGCGACCTCGGCGGCCGCCTGCTCGGCCCCGAGCTGGCCGAGGCGGGCCCGGTGCCGTGGTGAGCGGCGGCGGCGGCGGGGCGTTCACCGTCACCGTGCTCGGCTGCTCCGGCTCGTACCCCGGTGCGGGGTCGCCGTCCACCGGCTACCTCGTCCGCCACGGCACCACCGCGGTGTGGCTCGATGCCGGCGCCGGCACCTTCGCCGAGCTGCAGCGCCACGTCGAGGTCGCCGACCTCACCGCGGTGGTGCTCACCCACGCCCATGTCGACCACTGGGCCGACCTGGCCCAGCTCCGCACCGTCCTTCGCTACTTCCGCCCCGACCTCGCCGGGCTCGCCGTCTACGGCACCGCCGCCACCCACGACCTCGCCGCCCACCTGGTGGGCGGGACCCTTGACGACGCCTTCGCCTGGACCACGATCACCGCCGACAGCGCCGTCGTCACCGGCTCGCTGCGGTGGTCGTTCTCGCTGACCGACCACCCGGTCGAGACCCTCGCCGTGCGGGCCGACACGCCCGACGACCGGTCGTTCGGCTTCAGCGCCGACACCGGGCCGGGGTGGTCGCCCGTCGGGCTCGGTCCCGGCATCGACCTCTTCCTGTGCGAGGCCAGCCTCGACGACGCTGACGCCGACGTCGTCGCCCACCTGACCGGGCGCCAAGCCGGTGCCGGAGCGCGCGCGGCCGGAGTCGGCCGCCTGGTGATCACCCACGTGCTCCCCGGCCTCGACGGCGAGGTCCACCGCCGCGACGCCGAACACGCCTTCGGGGCACCGGTCGCCCTGGCCGCTCCCGGCGCCACGTACCCGATCTGAACCCCGTACCCAGGAGGAACCACCCGTGCGAGTCGACGGCCGCGACAACAACCAGCTCCGCCCCATCACCTTCGACCGCGACTTCACCGACGCCGCCGCCGGTTCGGTGCTGGTCGCCTTCGGGCGGACCCGGGTGTTGTGCACGGCGTCGGTCGACGACGACGTACCCCGGTGGATGAAGGGCCGGGGCCAGGGCTGGGTCACCGCCGAGTACTCGATGCTCCCGGGCTCGTCCACCGACCGCATCCGCCGGGAGGTGAAGGACGGCAAGCCGTCCGGGCGCACCCAGGAGATCCAGCGCCTCATCGGGCGGTCGCTGCGGTCGGTCTGCGACATGACCCTCCTGGGGGAGCGATCGGTCACCGTCGACTGCGACGTCCTCCAGGCCGACGGCGGCACCCGTACCGCGTCGATCTGCGGCGGCTACGTCGCCCTCCACGACGCCCTCACCCGGGTGCAGCGCACCGGGGCGCTGCGGACCCACCCGCTCACCCAGGCGTGCGCTGCCATCTCCGTCGGCATCGTCGGTGGCACACCGATGCTCGACCTGGCCTACACCGAGGACTCGACCGCCGAGGTCGACATGAACGTGGTGATGACGTCGGGCGGGGAGCTGGTCGAGATCCAGGGCACCGCCGAGGGCGCTCCGTTCGGTCGCAAGGCGCTGGACGAGCTGGTCGACCTCGCCGAGGCCGGCATCGCCGAGATCGTCGACCACCAGCGCACGCTCCTGTCCGAGCCGCCGCCCGACCGGTGATGGAGGCACCGCCGGCGCCGCTGGCCCTGCTGGTCACGAGCAACGCCCACAAGGCGGTCGAGATCGCCACGATCCTCCGGGGCCGCTACGACGTGCGAGCGCACGCCGTCGACGTTGACGAAACCGGCGCCACCTTCGAGGAGAACGCGGTGCTGAAGGCCCGCGCCGTGGCACCCGGGCCGGACGTGGCGGTCGTGCTGGCCGACGACTCCGGCATCGCCGTCGACGCCCTCGAGGGCGCCCCCGGCGTCCGCTCGGCCCGGTGGACAGAGGAGACCGACTGGATCCCCCGCCTCCTGCGCCTCCTGGACGGCGTGCCCGCCGAGGCCCGCACCGCCCGCTTCGTGTGCGCGGCGGCGGCGGTCCTGCCCGACGGTCGCGAGGTGGTGGCGCGGGGTGAGGTGTTCGGCCGGGTGGCCGCCACCCCGCAAGGCGACGGTGGCTTCGGCTACGACCCCATCTTCATCCCCGACCAGGGCGACGGCCGGACCTTCGCCGAGGCCCCCGAGCTCAAGACCCGCCTCTCGCATCGCGCCCGCGCCTTCCACGCGCTGGCGGCGGAGCTGACACTCCTGGGTTGAGCGCCCGGG
>JBBJOU010000362.1:0-2927 GCA_037724305.1 Acidimicrobiales bacterium | reverse complement strand
CCGAGCTCGACGCCGTCGAGACCGAGCTCTACCGGTTTCCCGCCGTCGATCCCCCGACCCTGCGCGGCGCCGTGTCCGACGCCATCGAACGCTGGGGTTGAGGAGCCACCGTGGGTCAGCCCACCAGGTCCCAGGGGCGCACTGGGACACGGGTGACGTCGACGCCGGTGGCGGCCCGGATGGCGGCGACGACGGCGGGGGTGGACGAGATGGTCGGCGGTTCGCCGGCGCCCTTGGCGCCGAAGGGGGCGCCGGGTTCGGGGATCTCGATGAAGGTGGCGCGCACGTCGGGGGCGTCGAGGAAGGTGGGGATGAGGTAGTCGGTGAAGCTGGGGTTGCGCACCAGGCCGCCGTCGAGGACGATCTCCTCCATCACCGCCAACCCGACGCCCTGGAGGATGCCGCCCTCGACCTGGCCGACGAGTTGCAGGGGGTGGAGCACCTTGCCGACGTCCTGGCCAGTGGCCACCTCGACGACCCGCACGAGGCCGAGGTCGAGGTCGACGTCGACCACGGCGCGATGGGCGGCGAAGACGAGGCTGACGTCGCAGTCGCCCTGGCCGTCGTCGTCGAGGGGGTAGGTGGGGGCGTGGCGGTAGGTCGCCGTCCGCTCGATGGTCTCGGCGTCGGCGGCGTCGGCCACCGTCGCCGACCACGCGCCCTCGACCAGCAGCCCGTCGGGGGTGCGGGCGACGGCATCGACGGGCACGCCCCGGCGGTCGGCCACCGCGGCCCGCACCGCCTCGGCGACCTCCAGGCACGCTTGCTCAACCGCGCCGCCCGACATCCAGGTCTGGCGCGACGCAGAGGACGAACCCGCGGAGTCGATGGTGGCGGTCTCCGCCGGTCCCAGCACGACCTTGTCGACGCCGAGGATGGTGCGGGCGATCTGGGCGGCGATGGTGACGAAGCCCTGGCCCACCTCGGCGGCCGCGCAGGTGACGGTGGCGACGCCGCCCTCGAGGCGGACGCGGGCGGTGGAGCTGTCGTCGACCCCTTCGCTGAACATCAGGTTCTTGAACCCCACGGCATAGCCGATGCCGCGGCGCACTCGTGTCCCGTCGGCGGTGCGCCCGGCGCCCCCCGGCCGGGCGAGGGCGTCGTCGAGCGCGGGCGGCGGCAGCGGGTGGGCGACCGCCGCCCGGATGCACTCGGCCACCGGCGCCGTCCCGGTGACCACCTGGCCGGTGGGCAGGACGTCGCCGGTCGCCATGGCGTTGCGCAGGCGCAGCTCGACCGGGTCGATGCCGAGCGCGGCGGCGAGCTTGTCCATCTGGGACTCGTGACCGAAGCACACCTGCACCGCGCCGAACCCCCGCATGGCACCGCACGGCGGGTTGTTGGTACGCACCACCGATGCCCGGAGTACGGCGTTGGGCACCTTGTAGGGGCCCGCCGCGAAGCGGGCGGCGTTGGCGACGACCGCCGGTGACGAGCTGGCGTAGGCGCCGCCGTCCAGCAGCACCTCGGCCTCGACCTTCACGAGCACCCCGTCCTGCGTGGCGTGGTGGCGGTAGTGCATCACCGCCGGGTGGCGGTGGACGTGGCCCAGGAACGACTCGTCGCGCAGGTACGACATGCGCACCGGCCGTCCGGTGCGCAGCGCCATCAGGCAGGCATGCACGTGCAGGCTCACGTCCTCGCGCGCCCCGAAGGCGCCGCCGACGCCACCGAGGTGGAGGCGCACCTGGGCATGGGGCAGGCCCAGGCAGTCGGCCACCTGGTCGCGATCGTGGTGGAGGAACTGGGTGGCGACGTGGAGGTCGACGCCGCCCTCGCCGTCGGGCACCGCCAGACCCGACTCGGGGCCCATGAACGCCTGGTCCTGCATGCCCATGGCGTAGCTGCCCTCGACGACGACGTCGCCGGTGGCGTCGGGGTCGCCGTGGCGGCAGGTCACGGTGCGCACCACGTTGCCGTCGGGGTGGATGGGCGGTGCGGTCGCGGCGGTGGCGGCGTCGACCAGCGGGTCCACCACCTCGTAGGTGACCACGATCGCCTCGAGGGCGAGGCGGGCGGTCTCGGGGTGGTCGGCGGCGACGACCGCCACCGGTTCGCCGACGTAGCGCACCACGCCGTCGGCCAGCACCGGTTGGTCCCGTTGGATCAACCCGAACAGCAACTCGCCGGGCACGTCGGCCACGGTGAGGGCGCACGCCACGCCGGGCACGGCGAGGGCGGGGCTCACGTCGAGGTGGGTGATGCGGGCGTGCGGGTGCGGTGAGCGCAGCGTGCGCCCGAACAGCTCGCGGTCGGCATGCAGGTCGGACGAGAAGTCGAAGCGGCCCAGCACCTTGGCGGCGCCGTCCGGCCGCGGGGGCGACTCCCCCACCCGCCCGCCGGGAGGCGCGACAGGCGGCGCGGTGCGA
Organism: Acidimicrobiales bacterium; assembly: GCA_037724305.1. GTDB lineage: Bacteria > Actinomycetota > Acidimicrobiia > Acidimicrobiales > JACDCH01 > JBBJOU01. The sequence continues at coordinate 558 of JBBJOU010000362.1, read as the reverse complement.
TCGGCGAGATCCGTCATCCCACGGGGGCTCCGCCCCCCGTGCGGAGGTGGGTCTGGGGGGGCACACGGGGGGCGGAGCCCCCCGTGCGAACGGCGACGACGGTCTCGACGGCGGCGAGGATGCGCCCGTAGCCGGTGCAGCGGCACAGGTTGCCCGAGAGCGCCTCGCGCACCTCGAGGGTCGTCGGTGCCGGCGTGCGGTCGAGGAGGTCGTGGACGGCGACCACGATGCCCGGCGTGCAGAAGCCGCACTGCACACCGCCGGAGGCCAGCATCGCCTCCTGCACGTCGGTGAGCAGCGCCGCCGCGGGGCCGCCGATGCCCTCGACGGTGACGACCGCGCAACCGGCGGCGGCGGCGGCGAGCTCGAGGCAGGCGCACACCAGGACACCGTCGACCAATACCGAGCACGACCCGCACTCGCCCTGCTCGCAGGCGTTCTTGGTGCCCGGCAGGCCGAGGCGGTCGCGCAGCACGTGCAGGAGGCTCTCCGACGCGAAGGCGTCATCGACCCGGCGCTCGGCGCCGTTCACGGTGAGGACGTAGGGCGGGAGCGTCG
>JBBJOU010000361.1:0-2945 GCA_037724305.1 Acidimicrobiales bacterium | reverse complement strand
CGAGAGCGGTGACGAACTCGTCGACGTCGAGGAGGGGGAAGGTCGTCGTCTTGAGGGTGCCGCGAGAAGCGAGGGAGGTGGCGACGCGGGCGACGGCGAGCGCGTCGGGGGCCTCCAGGATGTTGAGGAAGTCCCACTGGCCGAGCACGGCGTACTGGTGGAGCACGGTGACGCCCATGGCCTCGACCTCGGCCGACACCTCCCGCAGTCGCTCCGGGTTCTCGCGCAGGCGGGCGGCCCCGTCGGGGCCGAGGGACGACAACATCGCGAACAGGGCCATGGGGAGACGGTAGCTACCCGAGGCGGGAGTAGTTGGGCCGTTCGCCCTCGTCGGGGGTCTCGACGGCGAGGAAGGCGTCGAGGAGCTCGCCGGCGAGGGTCTCGCTGGTGAGGCGGTAGCCGAGGGCGAGCACGTTGGCGTCGTTCCACAGCCGGGCGCCCCGGGCGGTCTCGGCGTCGGTGCACAGGGCGGCCCGCACCCCTGGCACCTTGTTGGCGGCGATCGAGACCCCGGTGCCGGTGTAGCAGCACACCACGCCGAGCTCGGCCCGACCAGCGGCGACCGCCTCGCCGACGTCGCGACCGGCATCGGGCCACGCCACTCCCTCGCCCACCCCGACCACGTCGTGGCCGCGAGCCTCGAGGCCGGCCTTCACCGCGTTGGTGACGGGCGTGACGGAGTCGGAGCCGAAGGCGATGCGCATGCCCCCAGTGTGCCCGTCAGGAGACGCAAACGACGGGCCAGCGGCGGCGTTTGGCGACGGCGCGCAGGGCACGGTCGGGGTTCACCGCCACCGGGTGGCCGACGGCGGCCAGCACCGGGAGGTCCGAGGCCGAGTCGGCATACGCCCATGCCTCGTCGAGCGCGACCGGGCCGAGGGCGGCGGCCAGGCGGGTGAGCTTGCCGGCGCCGTAGCAGAAGGCGCCGTCGAGCCGACCGGTGTAGCGGTCGTCGATCACCTCGGCGCGGGTGCCGACGGCCCGGTGCGCCCCGAGGGCGGTGACGAGGTGGTCGACCAGCTCCTGCGGGCTGGCCGACAGCACCACCACGAAGTCGCCGGCCCCGAGGTGGCGGTCGAGCAGCAGGCGGGCGCCGGGGGTGACGTGGCGCACCAGCGCTCGGGCGACACGGCCGGCCACCGCCTCGAACGGTGCCCGCTCCAGTCCCGCGATGTGGCTGAGCGCCTCCGAGCGCAGGCGGGCCACGGTGACGTCGCCGGCGCCGAGGGTGCGGTACCGCGCCTCCTGGGCCACCGCGCCCAGCAGGCGGCGCCGGTCGACCAACCCGGCGGCGGCCAGCGCCCGCCCGAGGGCGAACATCGACGAGCCCGGCAGCAGGGTGCGGTCGAGGTCGAAGAGGACCAGCCCGGCCCCCGCCCCCGGGAGCGCGCCCGCGTCGTCTTGGGCCGCCAGCAGCGTCGGTCGGGGGGTCCGGCGCGGCGTGGCGACCATGGGAGAAGCCTCTCCCGCCGACGAGACGGCGGGATCACCCCCGTGTTGCGAGGCGGTGAACGTCCCACCAACCCTCGAACCGGGCGGGGAGCCGTAGCGTGGCCGACGTGCTCCCCGCCCGCGCCACCGTGGCCGTCCGTCACCGGATCCGCGTGACGGGGACGGTGCAGGGCGTGGGGTTCCGGCCCTTCGTCTACCGCCACGCCGCCCGGCTCGATCTCCGGGGGTGGGTGCAGAACGACAGCGCCGGCGTGCTCATCGAGGTCGAGGGTGACGAGACCGCCGTCGAGGAGCTGCGTCGCCTCCTGGTCGACGACCCGCCGCCCCTGGCACGCGTCGCCACCGTCACGGCCAGCGTGATCCCCGTCGCCGGTGACGCCGGCTTCGCCATCGTGGCGAGTGCCGGCGACGGCGCGCCCACCGCCCCCGTCAGCATCGACACCGCCACCTGCGCCGCCTGCCTGGCCGAGGTCGACGACCCCACCGACCGGCGTCACCGCTACCCCTTCACGAACTGCACCGACTGCGGGCCCCGCTACACCATCGTGCGCTCCGTGCCCTACGACCGCCCGGCCACCACCATGGCCGGCTTCACCATGTGCGCGTCGTGCCAGGCCGAGTACGACGATCCCGCCGACCGCCGCTTCCACGCCCAACCCAACGCCTGCCCGGTGTGCGGGCCGCGGTTGCGCTGGACGGTGACCGGTGCGCCGTCGGGCGATGCCGGCGCCGTCGAGAGTGTCGCCGCCCTGGACGCCGCCATCGCCGCACTGCGCGGCGGTCAGATCGTGGCGGTCAAGGGCATCGGGGGCTACCACCTCGCCGTCGACGCCACCGACGACGACGCCGTGGCCGAGCTGCGGCGCCGCAAGGCACGCGACGACAAGCCCTTCGCGGTGATGGTGGCCGACCTCGCTGCCGCCCGCGCCCTCTGCACGCTCGACGACAGCGCCGCCGACGCCCTCACGGCGCCCGGCCGCCCCATTGTCATCGCCCCGCGCGCCGACGGTGCACGGGTGGCAGCCGGGGTGGCGCCGGGCTCGCCCGACCTCGGCGTCCTGCTGGCCTACTCGCCGCTGCACCACCTGCTGCTCGCCGGCGCCGGGCGCCCGCTGGTGATGACCAGCGGCAACCTGAGCGACGAACCCATCGCCCACGACGACGACGACGCCCTCACCCGACTGGCGCCGCTGGTCGACGGCGTGCTCGGCCACGACCGGGGCATCCACATCCGCTGCGACGACTCCGTCGTGCGGGCACTGACGGGGGGGCGCACGCAGGTCCTGCGCCGGTCACGCGGCTTCGCCCCGGAGCCGCTCCCGCTGGCGGTGGCGGCCGGCCGGCCCATCCTCGCCGTGGGGGCCGAGCTCAAGGCCACCGTTGCCGTCACCCTCGGCACCGACGTGGTGGCGAGCCACCACATCGGCGACCTCGAGCACCTGGCCACCTACCGGTCGTTCCTCCAGGCCATCGACCACCTGTGCCAGCTCTAC
>JBBJOU010000360.1:0-2966 GCA_037724305.1 Acidimicrobiales bacterium | reverse complement strand
CGCGGCTCCTCAGCTGCCGTCGGGGTCGCCGCCGCCCTCGTCGACGGCGCCGCCCGCGCCCTCGGCGGGCGCGTCGATCGCCGCCTCGACCGCCACCTCCGGCGCGACCGGCATGGCGGCGGCCAGCTCGTCGCCCTCGACGCGGCGGAAGGTGCGCCGGCCGCCGTTGCGGGCCAGCACGGCGACCTCGAGATCGCCGGGCGCCAGCACCCGCTCGGGCCCGGCCAGCGCCGCCACCGCCACCGCGAGCGCGCCAGCGAGGTCGAGACCCTCCGCCCAGCTGGCGTCGAGGCGCTCGGTGATGGCGTCAGCGTCGCCGCCGAGGACGCAGAACTGGTCCTCGTCCATGACCGTGCCGTCGTAGAGGATGTGGAAGAGCTGGTCGGGGGCGTGGCCGTCGATGGCCGCCGGATCGGTCGGGTCGGCCGGCGGCGCGCCGACCTCGGCCACCAGGATCTCGACCTCGAGCGGCTTCATCTCGTGGGTGAAGCTCTGCCCGAGGATCTGGGCGTAGGCGTTGGCCAGGCTGCGGGCGTCGACGTCCTCCCGGGAGTACGAGTAGCCCTTGAGATCGGCATGGCGGACGCCGGCGATGCGGAGCTGGTCGAACTCGTTGTAGCGGCCGACCCCGGCGAAGGCGATCCGATCGTAGATCTCGGAGATCTTGCGCAGGGTGTTCGAGTGGTTCTCGGCGCACAGCACGATGCCACCGTCGAACAGCAGGGCGGCCAGGCTGCGACCCCGGGCGATGCCCTTGCGGGCGTAGTCGGCCCGGTCCTTCATCATCTGCTCGGGGGCGACGTAGAAGGGCATGCTCATCGGGGTGCACCTCCGTCCTGGGCACCGGGCGAGGGCAGGGCGGGCATCGACGGGGCGGCGCCGAGGTTGGCGGCGCTCTCCGGGGTCGACAGCCGGTCGACCAGCGCTCGGAACCGCTCGGCGATCTCGGGCTCGTCGACCTTGGTGAAGCCGTCGGGGCCGATGGTGGCGATGGTCGGGTAGATGCCCCGCACGAGGTCGGGGCCGCCGGTGGCGGAGTCCTCGTCGGCGGCGTTGAACAGCGCCGAGATGGCGAGGTCGATGGTGGCGCCCCGATCGAGGTCGTCGCGGTAGCCGAGTTTGATGACGGTACCGGCGTGGAGGCTGCCCGAGCCGGTGGTGGCGAAGTTCGCCTCCTCGTAGCGGCCACCGGTCACGTCGTACTGGAACAGCCGCCCGGCCCGGCGGCGGAGGTCGTAGCCGGCGAAGAGGGGCACGACGACGAGTCCCTGCATGGCGGCCGGCAGGTGCCCGCGGACCATGCCGGCAAGCTGGTTGGCCTTGCCCTCGAGCGAGAGCTCGACGCCCTCGACCTTCTCGTAGTGCTCGAGCTGGAGCTGGAACAGCTTCACCATCTCCATGGCCGGGCCGGCGGCGCCGGCGATGGCCACGCCGCTGTGGCGGTCGGCCGGGTACACCTTGTCCATGGTGCGGTGACTGATGAGGTTGCCCGACGTCGCCCGGCGATCGCCGGCCATGATCACGCCGCCCCCGAAGCGGATGGCCACCACCGTGGTGGCGTGGCTGACCCCGAGACGCTCGGCGACATCCGCAATGGGCGGGACGGGGAGGCGGTCGGCGTGACGGAGCAGGTCGTAGAAGCTCGGCCCCGGATCACCACCCGGCGGGAACGTGGGCAGGGTCATACGGGGGCGGAGGCTATCGGGCGTCCTCCGTGGCCAGCGCAGCGTGGCCGGGGCCGGGGTCCCCGTGCCCGGCGGTCGGCGGTGCGTCGCCTTCGGGGGCCAGCAACACTGTCGCCGCCGGGTCAACCGCGCCGGTCCAGCGTTCCCCGACCACCGGCGGGTCCCCCACCGGGAGCCGTGCCTGCAGCTCGACCCCGGCAGTGGTGGCGATCCGGACGGCCAGGTGATCGCCCCGGAAGGCGACCGCCACCACCGTGCCCTCGACCGGGCCCGGGCCCCGCTGCAGCGCCTCGGGGCGGACGAGGAGGGTGGCGGGGCCCACCGGCGCGGCACCGCCACCGACGGGCACGCCGCCGAGGGGGCCCCACGGGGTCACGACGCCCCCAACGGGACCGACAGTGACGGCCACCAGGTTGGGCTCGCCGAGGAAGCGGGCCACCCAGGCGTCGGCCGGCGCCGCCCACACCTCGGCGGGGGTGCCCCGCTGGACGACCCGGCCGGCTCGCAGCACGACGACCCGGTCGGCGACGGCGAGGGCCTCCTCCTGGTCGTGGGTGACGTGGACCGTGGCGACCCCCAGCCGGCGGGCCAGGGCCGGGACCTCGGCGGCGAGACGGTCACGCAACGCCCGGTCGAGGGCGCCGAACGGCTCGTCGAGGCAGAGCACCGCCGGCTCGGGTGCCAGCGCCCGGGCCAAGGCGACCCGCTGCTGCTCGCCGCCGGACAGCGAGCCGACGGATCGGGGCCCGAAGCCGGCCAGCCCGACCAGTTCGAGTACCTCGGCAACCCGAGCCGCCGTGGCGGCCCGCGGCACCTTGCGCATCTTGAGACCGAAGCCGACGTTGGCGGCGACGTCGCGGTGGGGGAACAGGGCGTAGTCCTGGAACAGCAGGCCGACGCCCCGGCGGTGGACGTCCACGGAGGTCACGTCGACGCCGTCGAGCACGATGCGCCCGGCGGCCGCCGGCTCGAGCCCGGCGACGGCTCGCAGCACGCTCGACTTGCCGCAGCCGCTCGGCCCGAGGAGGGCGATCACCTCTCCCGCCTCGGCGGCGACGTCCACGCTGTCGACGGCGACGGTGTCGCCGTAGCGCACCGTGAGGCCCTCCACCTGCAACCCCCGACCGAGTACGCACCCGCTCATCAGAAGGCGCCGACGTCGCCGACGCGGGCGCGGGCGGCGTCGGCCCCGACCATGGCCGGGTCCACCACCAGCACCCCGCGCAAGGCCATGGCCTGGCCGAAGTTGGCCTCGCCGGGACGACCGAGGAACCGGGCGAT
>JBBJOU010000359.1:0-2971 GCA_037724305.1 Acidimicrobiales bacterium | reverse complement strand
GCGTCGGGTGGCGCCCCCGACCACGGTGGTGGGCCACACTGGCGCGGTGGACGACTTCGTCATCGCCCGCAACCCCGAGGACGACTCGTCGCTGCCGTTCCTCGTACGCCTGCCGCTGGGCACCGAGGGGGTCGTGCTGAAGGTGCGCGAGACCTGGCCTCGCACCGCCAAGCTCTACGCCCACACCGCGCCGTGGCCCGACGAGGCCGACGTGGTGGAGCGGGTACCGGTGCGCTCGTGCGCTCGGCGAGGGGCGGCGATCGACCTGGTGCTCGACCGCGGCCGGGAGAGCCGCTCGCAGTTCGTGTTCACCATGGCCCGCGGGCGCGAGATGATCTTCTGGCAGTCGGCCCGCACCAGCCGTCAGGCCCGGCCCAACGTCACGGTCCCCCGCCAGCGGGCGGCGGGACGGGTCCTCGAGATCCTGGTCGACAGCCACGAACAGCGTCCGTGGACGTTCCGCAACCAGCAGGCCACCACCGTGCGTCGAGCCCTGCCGGCCGGCGACTATGCCGTTGTCGACGGCGATCGGGTCGTCGCCGCCGTCGAGCGCAAGACGCTCACCGATCTGGTTTCCACGCTCACCAGCGGCAAACTCCGCTCGGTGCTCGCCGGGCTGGCCGGCGTGCCCCGCAGCGCGGTGGTCGTCGAGGACCGGTGGTCGGCGGTGTTCAAGCTGACCTTCGTCCGCCCGGCGGTGGTGGCCGAAGGCCTGGCCGAGGCCCAGGTCCGCTTCCCCGAGGTGCCGATCGTGTTCTGCGAGACCCGCCCCCTGGCCCAGGAGTGGGCCTACCGCTTCCTCGGTGCCGCCCTCGACCACCACCTCGACGACGCCCCCGCCCAGCTGCGCCTCGACGAGCTCACGACCGCCGGCCCGCTCGCCGCCCCCGGCCCGCGCCTCGCCGCCCGCCGCGTGGTCGCGTCCGGCCCGCCCACCCCCGAGATCCGCGCCTGGGCCGTCGCCGCCGGATTCGACGTCGCCGACCGCGGCCGCCTCCCCACCGAGGTCCGCGCCGCCTACGACGCCTCCCACCCCGGCTGAGCCGCCGCCATCTGTCGGCCGATCAGGTGGGACCGAGATCGGCGGCGGGTCAGCAGGCGAGGGGGTTCTCCCAAGGGGAGACCGGGATCAGCCGGTATCGGGGGTACGGGTGTTGAAGCGGTTCATGGCGGTGTCGAGGCCGTCGGTGAGGATGGACTCGACGGCGTCGGCGGCGTCCTCGATGGCGATGTCGAGCTCGGCCCGCTCGGCCTTGCCGGGGCGGCGCAGGACGTGGTCGGCGCCCGACATCCGGCCCGGGGGCTTGCCGACGCCGATGCGGACGCGAGCGAAGCCGTCGGTGCCGAGATGCGACTTGGTCGATTTCAGGCCGTTGTTGCCGGCCAGGCCGCCGCCCCGCTTCAGCTTGATCCGCCCCGGCGGGAGGTCGAGCTCGTCGTGGACGATGACGATGCGCTCGACGTCGTCGATGCCGTGGCGGCGGGCCAGGGCGGCGACGGCTTGGCCGGCCTCGTTGTAGAAGGTGAGGGGCACGGCGAGGGCGAGGCGCCGCAACACCCCGCCCACCCCGACGGTCACCTCGCAGGAGCGGGCTCGCTCCTTGGCTTTGCGCAGGTCGCCGCTGTGCCGGCGAGCCAACAGCTCGACCGTCTCGGCCCCGCAGTTGTGGCGGGTGCCCTCGTAGTCGGCTCCCGGGTTGCCGAGCCCGACGACGAGGAGGTCGGCGGGGGTGCCCCGTCGCTCGGGCCGCTCGTCGCGGCCCCGACCGAACAGGGCCACCGGCTAACCCTCGGTGTCCGAGTCGCCCGCCTCGTCTTCCTCGCCCTCGGCCGCCGCCGCCTCGGGGTCGATGCCCTCGGCCTCGAGCGCCTCGGCCAGGGCCGCCACCTCGAGCTCCTCGGCCTCGGAGACGTCGGCCGCGGTCTGCGACATGGTGGCGCTCACGACCGGGTCCTCGACGTCGACGTCGGTGGTGACGCCGGCCGGCAGGGCGATGTCGCCCACCCGGATGACGTCGCCGACGGCCAGCGTGCTGATGTCGACGGTCAGCTCGGTGGGGATCTCGCCCGGCTTGGCGTTGACGGTCAGCGCGGTAAGCGCCTGCTCGACCACGCCGTCGGCCTTCAGCACCTTCTCCGGCTCGCCCTGCAGGACGATGTGGACGTCGACCGAGATGGCGACGTCGCGCCGCACCCGCAGGAAGTCGACGTGCATCACGTCGCGCCGGACCTTGTGGCGCTGCATGTCCTTCACCACGACCAGCTGGGCGTCGTCGCCCACGTGGAGGTCGATGAGGGCGTTGAGCCCGGCCTCGGTGACGAGGACAGCCCGCAACGCCTTCCAGTCGACGGTGACGGCGACGGGGTCGGCCCCGAGCCCGTACACGACGCCCGGCACCTTTCCGGTCGCCCGGAGCCGGCCGCTGGCGCGGCTCCCGGTGGGGCGGCCGGTATCGGCCGTGAGAGTGAGTTCAGCCATCGGTGACTCCTACGTCTGAGCTCGCGCCGGAGCGCTCCATCATGAGTTCGGGTGCTGCACGCGGGCCGAAGCCCGCCGGTGCAGCCCGCGATGGTACGCGCCGGCACCCGACCGGCCACCAACGGCACGGTCGTAGCATGGTGCCAATGGCCCTCTCCGATGCGAAGTACGTCCGCCTGACGACCTTCACGCGCGCCGGCGCGGCCAAGACGTCACCGGTGTGGATCGCCGACCTCGGCGACGGCGACGTCGGCTTCACCACGGGCTCGGCGACCTGGAAGGTCAAGCGCGTCCGCACCACCCCCAAGGTGCTGCTCCAGCCGAGTGACGCCCGCGGCAACCCCGTCGCCGGCAGCGCCGAGGTCACCGGCACGGCCCGGGTGGCCACCGCCGACGAACGGGAACAGGTCCGCCGCGCCATCCACGCCAAGTACCGCTGGCAGGTCACCGCGGCCATGGCCGTCGGCCAGATCGGCAAGCTCCTCGGCAAGG
>JBBJOU010000358.1:0-2978 GCA_037724305.1 Acidimicrobiales bacterium | reverse complement strand
AGGCGAACGGGTACTCGATGGGTTCGGTGCGGTCCTCCGCCGGGCCGTGGGGGACCTCCAGGTAGTTGTCGCGGAGATCGTCGACCGGGCCCATGGGATCGGCCGTCACGTAGTCGAACTCGTTGATGAGCAGGACGTCGGGCCTGACCCGTTGGACGATCTCGGCGACGGCATCGGCCTGGGCGTTGCCGGGCGTGGCCAGGTCGGTGGCGATCTGGCCCTCGGTGCTGCGGTTGAGCGAGGCGTTGAAGGTGGAGAAGCGAACCTCCGGCGGCGGGACCCGGGCACCGGCGGGGGTGGCGGTGCCGGTGACGGCGGCGAGGGCGGCGAGGGCGCCGACGGCGATGGTGGCGGCGAGAGCACGACGCACGGGAGGACCTCCGGGTGGACTGCGGCCGGGCGTTCGCCCGTGCCCCAGGACGGTACGCCAACGATGGCGAACGTACGATGACCACGAGGTGTCGCCCTCGGGAACCCTCGACGGGTCCGAGTACCCTCGGATGGTGACCGTCGCCCGTCCCGTCGTGGCCATCGTCGGCCGGCCCAACGTGGGCAAGTCCACCCTGCTCAACCGGGTGATCGGCCGGCGGGAGGCCATCGTCGAGGAGCACCCCGGCGTCACGCGCGACCGCAAGGAGGTCGACGCCGAGTGGGCGGGCCGGGAGTTCACCCTGGTCGACACCGGGGGGTGGCTGCCGGGCGGCTCGAACCTCGACGAGAAGGTCAGCCGCCAGAGCGAGAAGGCGATGGCCGACGCTGACGCCATCCTGTTCGTGGTCGATGCCGCCGTCGGGGTCACCGAGGAGGACGACCGGGTCGCCGACGTGCTCCGGCGCACCGGGCGCCGGGTGCTGCTCGTGGCCAACAAGGTCGACGGTGAGAGCCGCGAGCCCCTGGTCTGGGATCTGCTGCGCCTCGGCATCGGCGACCCGTTCCCCGTGAGCGCCCTGCACGGCCGGGGCACCGGCGACATGCTCGACGAGCTGGTGTCCGGCTTCGCCCCCGAGGCGGTGCCCGAGCCGGTCGACGACGACGGGGATGACGCCGAGGAGCAGAAGGTGTTCTCGGTGGCCATCGTGGGGCGCCCGAACGTCGGGAAGTCCACGCTGTTCAACCGGCTCATCGGCGAGGACCGCGCCGTCGTTCACGACATGCCCGGCACCACCCGCGATGCCGTCGACACCGTGGTCGACACCCCGGACGGCCCCATCCGCTTCGTCGACACCGCCGGCATGCGCCGGGCGTCGAAGATCGACGACGGCACCGAGTACTACTCGCTGGTGCGCGCCCTGCAGGCGGTCGACCGTTCCGACGTCGCCCTCCTGGTCGTCGACGCCACCACCGGCGTCACCGCCCAGGACCAGCGCCTGGCCGAGCGCATCGACGCCGCCGGGTGCCCGGTGGTGCTGCTCGTCAACAAGTGGGAGCTGCTCGACGCCGAGGCCCGGACGGACCTCGACTGGCAGGTGAGCGACAAGCTCCGCTTCCTGGGCGAGTCGGTGGTGCTCAAGATCTCGGCCATCAACGGCAAGGGCGTCCACCGCCTCCTCCCCGCGCTGGCCGGCGTCATCGACGCCTACGACCGACGCGTGCCCACCCGCAAGGTCAACGAGGTGATCCGCGCCGCCCAGACCGCCCACCCCGCCCCGGGAGGGGCGCGGGTCCTGTACGCCACCCAGGGCGCCACCGATCCGCCGACGTTCACCCTGTTCACCAACCGCGAGCTGCCTCGCACGTACATGCGGTTCCTCGAGAACCGCCTGCGCGACGCCTTCGACCTCGGTCAGGTCCCGGTGAAGCTGCGCGTCCGCCGTCGCTCGTCCTGAGGGCGCAGACCCCACGTCACGGCGGGTACGGGTAGTGTCGCGCCACCCATGGACAAGCCGATCCTCGCCGTGGTCGCACTGGGCTGCGCCCTCGCCGCCGTGGTGTGGGGCCGCTCGGCCCGCCACCTGCGCCGGCTAGAGGTGCGCGTCACCCAGCAGCTCGGGCCCGACAGCGACGGCACCGTCCTGGCCCGGTCGCAGTTCCGCAAGGAGCTGCACACCACCGTGCTCTATGCCTGCGTCGGCGCCGCCTCCCTGGTGGTGTCGTTCGCGTCCCAGGCTGACAGTGCCGTGCTCTACGCCTTCGTCCTGCTGCCGATCGGCCTGTCGCTCGTCTACGGCCGCGATTTCATCCGCGAGGGGCGCCTGTTCGAGCAGCGCATGAACCTGGAGCGCCGCGCCGAGGAGGTCCTCTCCCAGGAGGAGCTCGCCCCCCGGCGGTGGGCCGAGCGCTTGGCGCCCGACGACCTGCCCGACGTCGAGGGCTTCGAGATCGGTCGGGTCTACCAGCCCGGCACCGGCCTGATGGCCGGCGACTTCTACGACGTGTTCCGCATCGGGCCCAGCCGCACGGCGGCGGTGATCGGTGATGTGACCGGCCACGGCATCGACCCGTCGATCACCGCCTTCCAGGCCAAGTACCTGCTGCGGGTCTTCCTGCGCGAGTACCGCGACCCGGGCCAGGCCATCGAGGAGCTCAACGCCCAGATGTCGGCCCAGGCCCGGCCCGAGGAGTTCATCTCCATGGTCATCGTCGTCTTCGACACTGATGCCCGCACCCTGCGCTACGCCTCTGCCGGCCACCCGGCGGCGTGGCTGTGGCACGACCGCGAGGTGCAGCCCCTGCGCGCCACCGGGCCGCTCCTCTTCCTCGATGACATGGCCGGCTACCACAGTCGCGAGATCGAGCTCGATGACGGCGACCTCGTGCTCATGTACACCGACGGCCTGGCCGAGGCCCGCGACGGCGAGCAGCTCTTCGGCGAGGACCGCATCGCCGCCGCCCTGCGCCGCGACCCCGGCGGCGACCCCGACGTCCTGTGCAAGTCGCTGCTCGAAGCGGCGCGCGACTTCGCGTCGAGCCCCATCACCGACGACATCGCCATCCTGGCCCTGCGCCGGGTGTAGTCAGATCGGCCGGGCGGCCGCGGC
>JBBJOU010000357.1:0-2982 GCA_037724305.1 Acidimicrobiales bacterium | reverse complement strand
CCGCCTGAGCGCGGCGACCACCACCTCGTGGGCGGGGGTCACGGCCGCGCCCAGGCCCGGCTGCGCTCGACGGCGCGGTGCCAGGTGGTGTGGGCGGCGTCGGCCGCCGCCGGGTCGCCCGAGGCGGTGACCTCGACGTCGAGGTGCCAGGCGGCGGCGACCTCGGCGGTGCTCGACCACACGCCCTCGGCCAGGCCGGCCAGGCAGGCGGCGCCGAGGGCGGTCGTCTCGGCCACCATCGGGCGCTGCACGGGCACCCGGACCTGCTCGGCCACCAACTCCAGGAGCAGATGGTCCTGCGACGCCCCGCCGTCGACCCGCAGGGCCACCGCCGGGCGGCCCGACGCCTCGGTCATGGCGTCGACCACGTCGCGGGTCTGGTGGGCGATCGCCTCCAGGGTGGCCCGGGCCAGGTGCGCCGCGGTCGTGCCCCGGGTGATGCCCACCACCGTGCCGCGGGCGTAGGGGTCCCACCACGGGCTGCCGAGCCCGGTGAGCGCGGGGACCAGCACGACGCCGCCGCTGTCGGGCACCGATGCCGCCAAGGCCTCGACGTCCTCGGACCGCTCGATCAGGCCGAGGCCGTCGCGCAGCCACTGCACGGCCGCGCCGGTGACGAAGATGGCCCCCTCCAAGGCGTAGGCCACGGTGCCGTCGGCCAGCTCCCAGGCGACGGTGGTGAGCAGGCCGTCCACCGGCTCGGGGCACGTCGGGCCGGCCTGGACCAGCACGAAGGAGCCGGTGCCGAAGGTGGCCTTGGCCATGCCGGGCTCGAGGCACGCCTGGCCGAAGAGAGCGGCCTGCTGGTCGCCGGCGATGCCCGACACGGGGACCCCGTCGAGCAGCTCGGGCCCGCCGGTGACGGTGCCGAAGCGCCCCGAGGTGGGCCGCACCTCGGCCAGCGCCGCCAGGGGCACGCCGAGCAGGTCGCACAGCTCCGCCGACCAGCGCCGCTCGCCGATGTCGTAGAGCATCGTGCGGCTGGCGTTGGAGGCCTCGGTGGCGAACACGCCCCGGGTCGTCGGCGAGCTGCCGGGACCGCCGGTGAGGTGCCACAGCAACCAGCTGTCGACGGTGCCGATGGCCAGGTCGGCGTCGGCCTCGACCCCGCCCTCGCCCAGCAGCCACGCCGCCTTGGTGCCGCTGAAGTACGGGTCGAGCACCAGGCCGGTGCGGCGCCGGACCAGCGCCAGGTGGCCGGCGTCGCGCAGCTCGTCGCAGCGGGCGGCGGTGCGGCGGTCCTGCCACACGATGGCGCGGTGGCGGGGCCGGCCGGTGCGCCGGTCCCAGGCCACCACCGTCTCGCGCTGGTTGGTGATGCCGATGGCCTGCGGACGCCCCACCGCTCGGGTGAGCTCGTCGAGCACGGCGTGGGTGACGCCCAGGATCTCCTCGGCGTCGTGCTCGACCCAGCCGGGGCGGGGGTAGTGCTGGGCGAACTCGCGGTAGGCCCAGCCCACCGAGGCCCCCATCTCGTCGACGGCGAGGGCCCGGACCCCGGTGGTGCCGGCGTCCAGGGCGATCACGATGGCCATGGGCCGCCGACCATAGGGGAGCGGTCCCCTACGGGGGTGGTCTCGCGAAGGGGCGCCGGTCGGCCACACTCGGCGTGGGATGGTGGCTGGGTGTCGACATCGGGACGACCTACGTCGCGGCGGCGGTGGCCGACGACGACCGGGTCGAGGCCGTCACCCTGGGCACGTCGGCCACGACCGAGCCGGCGGTGGTGCTCGCCCGGCGCGACGGCACCGTCCTGGTGGGCGAGGCCGCGGTGCGCCGCGCCCCCACCGAACCCACCGCCGTGGCTCGCGAGGCGAAACGCCGATTCGGTGACCCGGTGCCGCTGGTGCTCGACGGCGTGCCGTGGTCGGCCGACCTGCTCACCGCCCACGTGCTGCGCAACATCGTCGACCGGGTGGCGGGGGAGCGGGGATCGTGGCCCGACGGCCTGGGGCTGACGCACCCGGCGAACTGGGGCGACTACAAGCTCGAGTTGCTGGCGCAGGTGGTCGAGCGGGCCGGCCTCGGCTTCCTGCCCACCACCAACGTGCCCGAGCCCGAGGCCGCCGCCCTCGACCACGCCGAGCGCCGCCGGCTCGGCGCCGGCGAGGTGGTCGCCGTCTACGACCTCGGCGGCGGCACCTTCGACGTCGCTGTCTTCCGTCGCACCCCCGACGCGCCGGGCGGTGCCGGCTTCGAACTGCTCGGGCCGCCCCAGGGCATCGAGCGCCTCGGCGGGATCGACTTCGACGCCGCCGTGCTGGCCCACGTCGACGCCGCCCTCGACGGCGCCGTCACCGCCCTCGCCGCCGCCGCCGGTGACGGTGGCGACGACGAGGCCGCGGCTGCGGTGGCCGACCTGCGGCGGGCCTGCGTGGAGGCCAAGGAGCAGCTGTCGTCGGACACCGACGCCGCCATCCGCGCCGTCCTGCCCGGCCGGCCCAGCACCGTGGTGCGCATCACCCGGGGCGAGCTCGAGGCCATGATCGCCGCGCCGGTGGCCGAGACGGTCGCCGTCACCCGCCGGGCGCTCGCCGCCGCCGGTGTGGCCCCCGCCGCCGTCCACGCCGTCCTGCTGGTGGGGGGCTCGTCGCGCATCCCGCTGGTCGCCGAGGCCGTGACCGGCGCCCTCGGCCGCCCCGTGCTCGTCGACGCCCACCCAAAGCTGGCCGTCGCCCGGGGCGCGGCAATCGCCGCCCGCCGGGCCGGTCGCGGAGCGCAGGGCGGGCCGGGTGTCACGGCCGCCGCCCCCGTCGAGGAGCCGGCGGCCCCGGCGGCCCCGCCGGCCTGGGGTGCGCCGGTCACCCTCGAGCCGGTCTCGTCCGCCGGCCCGTCCGGGCGCCGCCGCCTGGTGGGTGCCGGTGTGGCCGTCGCCCTGGCCCTCGCCGGCGTCGGGGCCGCCATCGGCGTATCCCGCAGCGGCGGCGACGGCGACGACCCGGCCGGCGGGACACCGACGACCGAGGCGGCCGGGGCCGGGAC
>JBBJOU010000356.1:0-2983 GCA_037724305.1 Acidimicrobiales bacterium | reverse complement strand
ACGCGGCGCGGTCAGCCGGTGTTCTGGAGGCCGGCGGCGATGCCGTTCACGGTGAGCAGCAGGGCGCGGTGCAGGAGCGGCGACGGTTCGGCGGTGGCGCGGATGCGGCCGAGCAGCCCGACCTGCAGGTAGCACAGCGGGTCGAGGTAGCGGCGACGGGAGTCGATCGATCGTTGCAATTGCGGATCGCGGTCGAGGAGGCGTTCCTGGCGGGTCAGGAGCAGGACTTCCGTCCGGGTTCGCTCGTACTCGTCGACCACGGCGTCGAAGACGTGCTGCTGGCCGGGAGCGACCAGGCGATCGACGTAGTGACCGGCGATGGTCAGGTCGGTCTTGGCGAGCGTCATCTCCACGTTGGCGATGAAGGTCCGGAAGAACTGCCACGAGTCGTGCATGGCGGCGAGGGCGTCACCGAGGCCGGCGTCACGCGCCGCCACCAGTCCGCTGCCCAGGCCGAACCACCCGGGCACGATCTGGCGGGACTGCGTCCAGCCGAACACCCACGGGATGGCCCGCAGGTCGTCCAGTCCGCCACCGGCCCGACGGGACGCCGGACGGGACCCGAGGTTCAGCGCGTCGAGCGACTCCACCGGCGTGGAGGAGGAGAAGTAGTCGGCCATACCCGGCGAGGTGACGAAGCCCCGGTAGGCGGTGGCCGCCGCGGTCGAGACGACGTCCATCGTGGCGTCCCAGTCGACCAGGTCGTCAGGCGGGACCCGGGACTCGCGGTGCAGCAACGAGCCCTGGAGGAGGGCGGCCAGCGCCAGCTCGAGGTTGCGGCGACTGAGCTCGGGCACCCCGTACTTCACCGAGATCACCTCGCCCTGCTCGGTGACCTTGATCAGCCCCTCGAGCGTGCCGTAGGGCTGGGCCAGGATGGCGTCGTGAGCGGGGCCGCCGCCCCGGCCCACGGTGCCCCCTCGTCCGTGGCACAGGCGCAGGACCACGCCGTGGCGATGCGCCACATCTCGCAGTGACCGCTGGGCCTTGTGGATCTCCCACTGCGAGGTGGTGACACCCGCCTGCTTGTTCGAGTCGGAGTACCCGAGCATGACCTCTTGGACGTCGTGGCGCAGCGCCACCAGCCGCCGGTAGGTCGGATCGGACAGGAGGTAGTCGAGGAACTCCCCGGCCCGGCTCAGGTCGTTGACGTCCTCGAGGAGAGGGACGAAGCCGATGCGGGCGACACCCATGTCAGCGTCGACCAGTCCTGCCTCCCGGGCCAGCACGGCCGCGGCCAGCACGTCGTCGGGCCCGCTGGCGTGGGAGATGATGTAGCTCTCGATCGCCCCGGCACCGAAGCGGTCGAGCGCCGTGCCGATCGTGGTGAAGATCTCCATGGTGGCGGCGACGTCGGCGGGCAACGTCGCGGCCGGGGCGGTGAGCGGGCGGCGGCTGGCCAGCTCGACCGCCAGGAGGCGCGCCCGCCCCGGGGCGTCGAGCTCGGCGTAGGGGACGGGGAGACCACCGACCCGGTCGAACAACCAGGCGAGCACGGCGTGGTGCTTCGCCGTGTGCTCGCGGATGTCGAGAACGGCGAGATGGAACCCGTGGGTGGCCACCATCCGCACCACCCGCCGCAGCGGACCGCGAGCGGCGAGCTCACCGTTGTTGGCGACGAGAGACGTCTCCATGACCTGCAGGTCGCCCAGCAGCTCGGCCACCTCGGCGTAGTCCCGGCCGCGTCCGTGGTCGGCGTCGGCGCCCGGGGGGTGGTCGGCCCGACGTTGGGTGTTGCGGAGGCGCTCGACGATGTAGGCGCACTTCAGCCGGTACGGCTCGTCCTCGAAGGCACGGCCGTACCGGGCGGTGACGCCGGGCAGGGCGACGTCGTCGACCAGGAGGCTGGCCTCCAACTCGGCCGAGGCGGGCACCACGCTGGTCGCGGGGCTGAGGACCCACATCAGCCCCTCCACCTCCTCGATCAGGTTGGCGAGGGCCCGGTGATGCTGGAGGCCGAGGGTGTCCAGGGTGACCTTGGGCGTGATGTTCGGGTTGCCGTCCCGGTCGCCGCCGACCCACGTGCCGAGACAGAGCGGACGGGCGGCGGGGTCGAGCCGGTACCCGAGGCGGGCGAGCTCGGTTTCGAGGTCTTCGATCAGTTCGGGGACGACCCGACGGGCGAGCTCGTCGAGGTGGTACAGCACCGCCGTCGCCTCGTCGGCGGGGTCGGGTGACTCCCGGCGGAGCTCGTCGGTCTGCCACACCAGTTCGACGAGCTCGGCCAGGCGCCGGTCGATGCGGGCCCGATCAGAGTCGCAGCCGGCCACGCCCCGCTGGCGCAGGAGGTCGGCGATCGTGTGGAGCTTGGCCAGGATCGACCGTCGGGCCGCCTGGGTGGGATGGGCGGTGAACACGGGCCGGAGCTCGAGCCGGCCCAGGACAGCGTCCAACAACGCCGGCGGCAGCTGTTCGGCGGCGATCCGGTCGACGGTGTGGCGCAGCGAGCTCGGTGCGTCGTCGAGCTCGGTCGTGAACGACTCGGCGGTGGCGACCTGTTGGCTGAGGTTCGACAGTTGGAACGACGCCGAGAGTGCGCGCGCCAACCGCGCCGCGGTGTGCGGTTCGATGTCGGCGACCACGTCGCGCCCCTCGCCGTGCGGCAGGTCGCGAAGCCGCTGGATGACCTCGACCACCTCGGGGGCTTCCTGACGCAGCAGGCAGTCGTCGAGCAGGGCGGCCAGGGGGCTCTCGGCGGGCAGGATCCCTTCCGGGGCTCCCTGGTCGATCCGCGGCGAGGTATCCGTCGGGCGCCGCACCTTCCCAGCCTGCCCGTTCCGCCGTGTCTCCCGCATCTCCGACGGATGACCGTCTCGTGAACGGTCAGCGCCGCCCGGTCCTCGAGCCGGCGCCTCGACGAGGCGCGGCATCGGGGTGTGCGGTCGCGAGCGGCACGACTAGAATCCGCGTCCATCAGCGATCCCCGCCCTGATCCGGACCCGCCCGTCTGCGTCGAGCGCTGAGCCGTGGGCGGCCAACGGCG
>JBBJOU010000355.1:0-2988 GCA_037724305.1 Acidimicrobiales bacterium | reverse complement strand
GTGCTGGTCGACGTCCTGCGCCCGCAGCGCCGCCGTGCAGTACGGGCAGGGGGAACGGACGTCGAGGCGGCGCTGACTGGTCTCGACGGTGAACTGGGCGGCCACCTCGGCGGCGTTCGCCCGCAGCGCCACGAGGTCGATGTTCCGCACCGTCGACCGTTTCCACGTGACGAGCGGGCGGCCGTCGACCATGCCCGTCTCGGCGTCCCCGAGCGTCGCCTTCACCACGTTCTCCAGGTCGACGATCTGCTCGCCGAGCGCCTTCCGCTCCCGCTTCAGGTAGCGGATCGAGGCGAGCTGTTCGGTGAACACGCCGCCGTCGTCGGTCAGGTCGACTGCGCCGCCGCCGCCTTCGCCGTAGGCCCGGGCGAGCGCATCCGCGGTGGCCTGCTGGTTGCCGCCGTCCAATGCGGGCGGGACGTTGGCGAGGACGTGGTCGAACCAGAACTGGCGGCCGGCGCCGAGCAGCGCCGCCTCGTCGTCCCGGTCCCGGCCCAGCTCGTAGACGCGGAACGCGCCGCGGGGGTGGAGGGCGGCGAACCACATGGTGGGCCAGTCGCCGGCCAGCATCTCCCAGGCGCCCTGCGCCCGGTAGTAGGCGGGTATGCCGTCGCCGGGGCAGACCTTGTGGGTGCCGGCGCAGTCGCACCACGGCGGGTCTGCGGTGTACTTCAGCTGCACCGGGCCGAGGGCGTCCTCGGGCGTGCTGTCGGGCGACTCGGCGGCGAGGCCGTCGATGGTGGCCCGCACCCAGGTCATCTCCCGGTGTGCGACCATCATCTGCTCGTCGATGATCGTGAGGCCGGTGTCCTCGGCGAAGAAGCGGGCGAGCGTCGGCTCGAGGCGCAACCCCATCAGTTGCGGTTCCGAGGCCTTGGAGTCATCCGGGGGGAGGAGGCCGACCTTGCTGGCCCAGATCTCCCAGCGGGACCCCCAGCGGCCGATGCCCGCGATTGCCGCCACTTCTGAAGCGCCGATGCCCGTGTTCCGCGCCGCCCACCACTCCGGGCTGTGCGTCTCGGGGGCGGTCGTGGTGCTCACGGCTCGTCGGTCCGGGTCAGGGTGATCGTTCCCTCGATGTCGGAGACGCCGTCACCGAGGTGATCGGAGCACCAGGAGCCCATGTTCTGGCCGTCTTCCCCGCCGATCCAGACGGTCCACGCGGCCAAGGCGTCCTCGGGCACGGAGTGGAACTCGTGCTCGTGGTGGTCGCAGCGGGGGATCACGCCGCCGCTCCGGGGTCGACACCGTCGAGGACGGTCCACCGGTCACCGAGGTTCGAGACGAGTACCGAGTAGTCGCCGCCGACGTCGATCCAAATGGTGCCGCTGAGGGACCGGCCGGTGGAGGCGACGGTGTACTCGGCTCCGACGACGTGGTCGAGGTGCCGGTCGACGGCGACGGCGGTGATGCGGACGCGGTCGCCGACCTTGGTCGTCGCCATCCCTCGGGTGTCGCTCACGGCTGAGGGTCCAACGGTGTGCCGGCGGCGTCAGCGACCGCCCACCAGACGAGCGGGTTGCGGCGCCCCTTGTTGCGCCGCATCGCTGACGCCTTCGCGGCTTCGACGGTGGCGTAGGCCGGCCGTGGTGGGCCGGGGACCACGCCGGCCGCGTTGCGCTGCACGACGAGGACGTCAGCCACGGGACTCGGGTGGCGCCGCCGGCCGCCCCTCGATCAGCGGCAGCGACGACAGGTCCTCGGCCACCTTGGCCACCACGTCAGCGAACGCGAGGCGGCGCACCTCGTCGGCCCGGTGCAGGAAGTAGCCGATCGACAGCTCACCGCCCCGCACAAGGAACCGCAGACGGGCCCGGACCTCGTACCGCTCGGCGCCGTGGAAGGGGCGGAGGCCGACGAGGAACTCGGAGGGGATCGCCGCCGTCCCCGCACCGCCGGCGGAGGCCTGGATGTCCTCCTCGTAGACCAGCTGCTGCCGGCCGTCCTGGAGCCGGTTCCCGGCCTTGAACTTCGCGGCGGTGGCGGCGTGGAACGTCTGCGCCAGGTCGAGCATCTCGGTGGCGGACGGGCGGACGATCTCGGCCTCACCCTGCTCGATCGTCTCGGCGAACCGGGCCTGCTTGCCGAGCCCCTGCCCGTTGGTCCACAGGGTCCATTCGGGGGTGGGCCGCAGGTCGAGCAGGACCCGGTGGTCCCGCCAGCCGACGATGCCGCCGCTGTCGTCGTTGAGGACGGCGACGAGCTGGCAGGCGTCAGCGTCGGCGTAGACGGCGGCGGCGTAGGCCTCGACCTCCATGTGCGTCTGCACGGCGATGGCGAACCCGGGGCCGGTGAGCGCGGTGACCGTGCCGCGGTGGCGGGTCGGGGTCGCCTGCCACGGCTCGATGTCGATGACCTCCCTGACCGTGTCGTTGCGACGGATGGTCTGCACCGCGGCCAGGCCGGCGTTGGCCTCGTAGCGGAGGGGCTCGGCGGCGCGGAGGGCGGCGTCGACGTTGCAGTTGGGTGTGTCGTCGAAGCCGGCCATCAGCCCGTCACCTCCCCGGTGTCGGCGTCGACGGTTCGGGGCGCCTCGTCCTCGGGGAGGCGGCGCATCCCCTCGAGCGTCAGCTGCTTCGGGTCGTCCTTGGTGAGCCCGTCGTCGCCGACGAAGTAGAGGGCGGCGGCGGACGGGGCGATCGGCGCCTTCGGCTTCACGTTGGCGACGACGACGATCCGGCCGGCTTGCTTCGACAGCTTCAGCTCGACGGTCAAACTGCCGGCCCGGTCGAGGGCGTCGACCGCGGTGGCGACTTCGGTGAGGGCGGCGCCGGCTTCCCGGTCGATCGCCCCCCGGTCCTGTGTGATGAGCAGTTCGGAGAGCAGCATCAGATTCCTTCCTGGTTGGTGGTGGAGACTGCGATGAGCCGGTCGATGAGGTCGCGGGCCGACGCCTGCAAGCTGGCGGTCGTGGGCTTCAGGGCCGAGCGCGCCGCCGAGTACGCCGCCGAGTACGCCGCCGAGTACGCCGCCGAGTACGCCGCCGAG
>JBBJOU010000354.1:0-3003 GCA_037724305.1 Acidimicrobiales bacterium | reverse complement strand
CGGGACGACGTGGCGGCGCTGGTCCGACGGGCCGCGGATGGTGATCACGGCGCCTACGACGCCATCGTGAAGCGTTTCGCCGGCCTGGTGTGGCACATCGGCATCGCTCATCGGCTGAGCCCGCCCGATGCTGCCGACGTCAGCCAGACGGTCTGGCTGCGCCTCGTCGAGCAGCTCGGGCGGATCCGCGAGCCCGAGCGCCTCGGGGCGTGGTTGGCGACCACCGCCCGCCACGAATGCCTGGCGGTCCTCCGACGCTCGCAACGCAGCATCCCGGTCGACCTCGATGCGCCGGATGCGCCGATGGTCACGACCGGCGACGATGTCGTCGGTTCGACCCGTCTGGAGGACGACGAGCAGGCCGTGACGGCTGCGAGCGGCGTGGGCGCGCCTCCCCGAGCGCTGCCAGGCGCTCCTCTCGCTGCTCCTGGCCGATCCACCGGCCAGCTACGACGAGATCGCCGAGGCCGTCGCCATGCCCGTCGGCAGCATCGGGCCGACCCGCCTGCGCTGCCTGCACCGCCTGCGCAACGACCGGACCGTCGCCGGTATCACCGAGGCCGCCGGCCGCTCTGGTAGAGCGAGGCACCCGTGATGACCGAACCTGTCGATCCCCCCACCGCCCCGTACGACACCGACTCGACGCTCGACGCGCTCGCCGCCGATGTGGCCGCCATGCTCCGACCCTCTCAGATCGTGCCCGACGAGGTGGTGGCCGCCGCCCGCGGTGCGCTCAGCTGGCGCCTCGTCGACACCGAGCTCGCCGAGCTCCTCGAGGGTGAGGCGCTGCTCGTCCGTGACGATGGCGCCGGACCGGCCACCTACGCCGTCGGCGCGCTGACGATCGACCTCGAGCGCACCGACGGCACCCTCGTCGGTCAGGTGACGGTCGCGGCGGGCGACAACCAGGTCGTGGCGGTGGCGATCGACGTGGCCAACCGTGTCGTCGGCACGATCGACGGCACGGTCGACGGCGCGGTCGACGACCTCGGTGGCTTCGGTGCCGAGGTGGGCACCGGCCCGGTGCGGATCGTCGTCGAGCTCCGGGACGGCCGCGTCGCCACCCCCTGGCTCACCTGACCCGGGCCACGAGCGCCTACCGCACCCGGACCCCGAGGCCACTGGCGACCGGGAGCGGCTGACCCGAGGCGAGCACCGTCGCCGCCGCCACTCGAGCCGACCCGGCGCCGGCGGCCAGGGCGGCGGCGATCCGGCCGGCGACATGAGGCGCCGCGAACGAGGTGCCGCTCCAGCGGGCCCACCCGTCGAAGGCCTGCGCCGGGGCGCCGCCATGGGGCGCACCCATCCCCCGGACGTGGGGGCCCACGACCCCGTCGCCCAAGGCGGCGCAGTCGACCCACGGGCCGCGGTTGGTCCACGGCGTCGGCGACCCCCCGGCATCGAGGGCGGCAACGGCGACGACGCCCTTCAGCGCCGCCGGGAACATGGCCTGGGTGGTCCCCTCGTTGCCGGCGGCAGCGACCACCACCGCGTCGCTGGTGGACGGACCCTTGCCACGACGGCCGGCCCGGCCGGAGGCCCGGGAGACCACGAGGGAGAGGGCCAGCGTGCCGAGGTCGAGGGCGGTGGGACCACCGAGGGAGAGGTTCACCACCCGGGCGCCCCTGGCCAGCACCTCGGCGAGGACGGTGGCCAGCGCAGTGTCGGCCACCAGCGGGGGGCCACCGGGGAGCGCGTGGCAGAGGTCGCGCATGTCGATGCGGGCCACACCCTCGCTGGCGGCGGCCAGCACCCCGGCGGCGAAGGTGCCGTGGGCACCGACCCAGTGGCGGAGCGCACCGGCCGACGCGTCCCACAGCGAATCGTCCTCGCTGGCCACGACGCAGCGGGCGAGCAGCGGGTCGTGGCCGGTGGCGCCCGCGACCACGCCGGTGTCGAGCACGGCGACGCGCACCTCGGCGTCGCCGCAGTTGTCCACCACCCGTTGGCGCGCCCTGCGGGCAGCAGCCCCGGACGGGGCGGGCACCGGCGGCGAGGCCGGGAACATGCCCCGAGCCTGCATCGGCCACAAGAGGTGGTCGGGCCCGACCCGGAGCGGTCGCCGGCCGTCGAGGGATCGGAGGAACACGGTGGCGTCGACGACGCCGAGGCGGTTGCCGAGGCGGAGGGTCCCGAAACCCAGGCCGGCGCCGTTGGCGCGCTCGGCCTCCTTGCGGTGCTGGTCGTCATCGACGCCGATGTCGCGGAGGTTCGCCACCAGACGCTCGTCGTTGAGGTCCTCGGTAGCGACCACCAACACATCTCGGCGATGGAGGCTGGAGCGCCCGCCCTCGTCGACGTGGATCGCCACCTCGTCGTGGGCGAGCACCGCCTTCCAATCGACGCCCGCCTGGTCCCAACGGGCTCCGTCGTCGCCGTCCGGCCGGTCACCGGGTCCCAACATTGAGCCGTACACCATCGAATCGTCCTCCGCCGCTGCTCGGGCCGCTCGACCCGGTGACGAGGACCGCCCCCCGTCACTACGGTCGCCACCATGGCACACCCAGGCGGGGCGGACGTCCGCCAGGACCGGCGCCGGCGGGCCGACCAGGCGCTGGCCGGTGTCGACGACCACGCCGCCGACGCGGCCGTCGCCGCCAGCGCGGTGTGCGCCGAGGCCGAGGCCGACGGCGACCGGGCCGCCGACGCCGTGGCGTGGCAGGCGATCGGCATCGTGCGCCGCAACATGGGCGACCTCGATGGCGCACGGGAGGCGCTCGACCGGGCCCTGGTCGCGGCCGCCGACGCGGGTGAGCCCGAGAGTGAGGCCCGGATCCGCACGAGCCTGGTCGGCGTCCATCTGCAGTCGGGCCGCCTCGACGAAGCCCGGGCGGCGGCGGAGGCAGCGGCGGCCGTCGCCACCGGGATCCAGGTGGCGCGCCTGGCGGCCCAGGTCGCGCTCGTCGAGGAGCGGTGCGGGCGCTTCGCGGAGGCGCTGGCCCAGTACGACCGCGCCGAGGCGGTGCTCGAGGTCGCGGGCGACTGCCATGGCGTCGGGTTGGT
>JBBJOU010000353.1:0-3004 GCA_037724305.1 Acidimicrobiales bacterium | reverse complement strand
TTCGTCTCGGGTGACCTCCTCGACGAGGTCTCGATGATCAACCTCCTGCGCGAGCACCAGCCCCAGGAGGTGTACAACCTCGCCGCCCAGTCGTTCGTGCAGACCAGTTGGGGCCAGCCCGTGCTCACCGGCGAGACCACCGCCCTCGGCGTGACCCGGGTGCTCGACGCCCTGCGCCTCGTCGACCCCGAGATCCGCTTCTACCAGGCCAGCTCGTCGGAGATGTTCGGCAAGGTCCAGGCCGTCCCCCAGGCCGAGGACACCCCGTTCTACCCTCGCTCCCCCTACGGCGTGGCCAAGCTCTACGGCCACTGGATCACGGTCAACTACCGCGAGTCCTACGGCCTGCACGCGTCGTCCGGCATCCTGTTCAACCACGAAAGCCCTCGGCGGGGGCTGGAGTTCGTGACCCGCAAGATCAGTCACACGGTGGCCCGCATCGAGCTCGGGCAGGTGGGCGAGCTGCGCCTCGGCAACCTCGACGCCCAGCGCGACTGGGGCTTCGCCGGCGACTACGTGGAGGCGATGTGGCTCATGCTCCAGCAGGAGCAGCCCGACGACTTCGTGATCTCGACCGACGAGACCCACTCGGTGCGCGAGTTCTGCGAGCTCGCCTTCAGCCAGGTCGGGCGCGACTACCGGGACCACGTCGTCATGGACGAGCGGTTCATGCGCCCGGCCGAGGTCGAGCTGCTGGTGGGCGACTCCACCAAGGCCCGTACGATCCTGGGGTGGAAGCCCAAGGTGGCGTTCCCCGAGCTGGTGCGGACCATGGTCGAGGCCGACCTGGCGCTCCTGCGCGGCGAGCTGCGCTGACGCGGCGGTGACGACCACCGTCCTCGCCGGCGGGGTCGGCGCCGCCCGCTTCCTGGCCGGCCTGGTACAGGTGGTCGACCCGGCGAGCGTGACCGCGGTGGTCAACGTCGGTGACGACACCGAGCTCCACGGCCTGCGCATCAGCCCCGACCTCGACACCATCACCTACACCCTTGCCGGTGAGTCCGACGAGGAGCGGGGCTGGGGGTTGCGGGGCGAGACGTGGCAGGCCATGTCCACGCTCGGCCGGCTCGGGCCCGACCGGGCGTGGTTCAACCTCGGCGACCGCGACCTCGGCACCCACCTCTACCGCACCGGTCGCCTCACCGAGGGCGCGGGCCTGGCCGCCGTCACCGCCGAGATCGCCGCCGGGTTCGGCCTGCGCCTGCGCCTGCTGCCGGCGACCGAGGACCGGCTGCGCACGGTCGTCGACCTCCACCCTCGACCTGGAGTCGAGGGTGAGGCAGGCGAGGGCGGCGAGGTCGACTTCCAGCGCTGGTTCGTGGGGTTGGGCCACGACGTCGCCGTCCGGGGAGTGCGCGTCGACGGTGCCGCCGCCGCCCGGCCCGGCCCGGGGGTGCTGGAGGCGCTGGAGACCGCCGATGTCGTCGTGATCGCCCCGTCGAACCCCATCGTGTCGATCGACCCGGTGCTCGCCGTGCCCGGCGTGCGCGACGCCGTGGCGGCCCGGCGCGACCGGGTGGTGGCGGTCTCGCCCATCGTCGCCGGACGGGCGCTGCGGGGCCCGGCCGACCGCCTCCTCACCGACCTCGGCCACGAGGCATCGGTGGTGGGCGTGGCCCGCCTCTACGCCCCGCTCGCCGGCACGCTCGTCGTCGACGACGCCGACGCCGACCTCGCCGGCGCGGTCGAGGCCGAGGGCATGGCCTGCGTCGTGACCCGTACCGTCATGAGCACCCCCGAACGGGCCGCCGCCCTGGCCCGCGCCGTGCTCGCCGCCGGGAGCACGCCGTGAGGTTGTCGGTCTTCCCCATCGAGGGCGTGCCCGAGATCCGCCCCGGCGACGACCTGGGCGGGCTCGTCGCCGCCGCCGCCGCTGGTGGGGACGGCACGGCGCTGGCCGACGGCGACGTGGTGGTGGTGACCCAGAAGGTGGTGTCGAAGGCCGAGGGCAAGCTGGTGCCCATCGACGGTGACGACCCGAAGGGCCACAAGGCCGTCGTCGAAGGCGAGTCGGTGCGCATCCTGCGCCGCCGAGGCGAGCTGGTCATCAGCGAGACCCGGCACGGCTTCATCTGCGCCAACGCCGGCGTCGACCTGTCCAACGTCGATGACGGGTGGGCCGCCCTGCTGCCCGACGACAGCGACCGCTCGGCCCGTCGCATCCGCGACCGCCTGCGGGCGGTGGCCGGCGTCGAGGTCGGCGTCATCGTCTCCGACACCTTCGGCCGCCCGTGGCGGCGAGGACTGACCGACGTTGCCATCGGCTGCGCGGGCGTGGCCGCCGTGCTCGA
This sequence comes from Acidimicrobiales bacterium, assembly GCA_037724305.1. Taxonomy (GTDB): domain Bacteria; phylum Actinomycetota; class Acidimicrobiia; order Acidimicrobiales; family JACDCH01; genus JBBJOU01. Next base: position 713 of record JBBJOU010000353.1, on the reverse strand, counting down.
CCTGCGCGGCACCGAGGACGCCGGCGGCCGGGAGCTGACGGTCACCGAGGTCGCCGTCGTCGACGAGCTGGCTGGTGCCGCCGAGCTGGTGATGGGCAAGGCCCTCGGCGTCGCCGCCGCCGTCGTGCGCGGCGTGCCGGCGGCGTGGCTCCGGCCCGGCAACGTGCGGTCGGAGATCGTCCGCCCCCCGGCCGAGGACCTCTTCCGCTGACCGTACCGAAGGGCGGGAGGTACGTGCCGTTGACGGCGGTTCGGGCCCCTCGAGCAGAGGGCTCCCCGCTGGGGTGAACAGCTCCTTCACCCGCTTGTCCCATTCGATCGAGCCGGGCCGCTGCTCCGCCTCGTCTTGGCGGAGCTCTTCAAGGATCAGTTGTGGGGCCGAAGAGCGTCGGCTGGATCCGCAGGTCGTAGTCAGTCTTCACGCCGAGAGTCTGGCCGCCAGGTGTGACAGGCCCGGGGCAGAGCCCGCGCAGGAGTGCGATCGGGAGCAAGCGCGGGAGCAACTCCGGGACCTCGGCCCTGTACGTGCCGCTCCCGCGGGGCGACCGGCCCACGGATCGGTCGGCCGTGGACCGGTCACACGGTTCGGGTACCTCGTACCGTCTGGGCATGGCGGCGCAAGCTGGGCGACGGCGCATGACGAGTGAGGCCTACCTGACGGCAGAGGCGCGGCCCCGCTGCGGTCCGCCGACCTCGCGGACTTCGTCGACTGC
>JBBJOU010000352.1:0-3029 GCA_037724305.1 Acidimicrobiales bacterium | reverse complement strand
CGACGGCGGAAGGCGCCGCTGCCGGGCGGTCACGTCGGTGGCGCGCCGAGGCGGACGGAAGGCGCTCGTGCGCAGGCGGCGGCGTGGGGGCCGACCGTGCAACGGGGCCGGATGGGCGCCGGGCCCTCGAGGCAACCGGGGTGTCACCGTCCACCCGTAGCGGTGGCTCTGTGCACCTCGGTTCCCAGTGCTGGCGACCGGGGTGCTGCTCGCCACCCTGACGGGTGGCTGCGTACACCCCGGTGGGCGCCACCGGGGTCGCCAGCTGGTGCGACCCTTCGTTACGCGGAACGCGCCTGACAGCGCCCCGCCAGGCGGGCACCATCGGGGTGATGGCCGATGACCTCGTGCTCCGCGTCGCCACCGCCACCGATCTCCCCGCCTACCGGGCGGTGTTCGACGCCGTCGCCGCCGAGGGTCGGTGGATCGGCACCGAGGCACCGGTCGACTGGGCGCGGCGAACGGCGTTTCTCGAGCGCCTGGTGGGCGACGACCCCACGGCCGTGCTCGTGGTGGCCGAGAAGGCCGACGTGGTGGTGGGTTCGATCACGGCCGAGCACGGTCGGTCCGGGCGGGTCGAGCTGGGCATGGCCATCCTCGACGGGTACCGCGGGCGGGGCATCGGCACCGCCCTGCTCAGCTGGGTCGTCGACTGGGCGCGGACGTGCGGCGCCCACAAGGTCACCCTCGAGCTGTGGCCCGACAACGACCGTGCCCTCGGGCTCTACCGCAAGCTGGGCTTCGAGGTCGAGGGCCGCTACCGCCGCCACTGGCGCCGCCGCGACGGCTCGCTGTGGGACGCCGTCGGCATGGGCCTCGTCCTCGACACTGACGCACCCGGCGGTCCGCCACCCGCTGAGCGGGCGGTCATGTCAAGGAGTGGGCTGGAGCTCTAAAACCCGAGAACGGACGTCCCGCAGGAGAGACGGTCGCGAGTCACGGCGGGGGTTCGCCACCCGCCACGGCGACCGGTGCCGGGACGACGCCGGTGGCCAGCAACTCGACGAAGCCGGCTTCGTCGAGGATGGGGATGCCGAGGTCGCGGGCCTTGGCCAGCTTGGCGCCGCCGGGCGAGTCGCCGACCACGACGGCCGTGGTCTTCTTGGAGACGCTGCCCGGCGCCTTGCCGCCCCGGTTGGTGATGGCGTCCTCGGCGCCGTCGCGGCTGAACCCTTGGAGCGTGCCGGTGACCACGATGGACAGGCCCTCCAGGACCTGGGGCTCGCTGGGCTCCTCGATGCGCCCGAAGTCGACGCCGGCCTCGCGCAGCGACGCCACCACCGCCCGGTTGGCGGCGTCGTCGAACCACCGGCGCACGGCGGCGGCGATGGTGAGACCAATGCCGGGGGCGTCGGCCATGGCCGCCTCGGGGGCGGCCTCGATGGCGTCGAGGTGGCCGAAGGCCTTGGCCAGGGCGGCCGCCCCGGTGGGCCCGAGGTGGCGGATGTTGAGCCCGACCAGCAGGTTGGCCAAAGGCCGCCCCTTGGACGCCTCGATGGCACCGGCCAGGTTGGCGACCGACGTCTCGCCCCACCCCTCGAGCTCGCCGACGCGCGCCCAGTCGATGCGGTAGATGTCGCCCACGTGGCCGAGCAGGCCGAGCTGGCGGAACTGCTGCACGGTGCGCTCGCCGAGCCCCTCGATGTCCATGGCGCCACGCGACGCGAAGTGGATGACGGCGCCCGCCGCGCGCGCCGGGCAGGCGACGTTGACGCAGAACGTGTCGGACTCGCCCTCCTCGCGCACCAGCAGCTGGCCGCACACCGGGCAGTCGGTCGGGAACGCCCACTCGGGGAGGCCCTCGGGCCGGGCCGCCAGCACCGGGCCGACGACCTCGGGGATGACGTCGCCGGCGCGCCGCACGATCACGGTGTCGCCGGGGCGGACGTCCTTGGCCCGCACCTGATCCGCGTTGTGGAGGGTGGCCTGGCCGACGGTGACGCCGCCGACGAAGACCGGTTCGAGCTGGGCGAAGGGCGTGGCCCGCCCGGTGCGCCCGATCGACACCATGATGTCGTTGAGGGTGGTGGTGCGCTCCTCGGGCGGGAACTTGAAGGCGATGGCCCAGCGGGGCGCCCGCGAGGTGCTGCCCAGCTCGTCGCGCTGGCGGAGGTCGTCGACCTTGACCACCACGCCGTCGATCTCGTAGTCGAGGCCGTGGCGGTCAGCGAGACGGGCCTCGCAGAAGCGGTGCACCTCGTCGAGGGTGGCGAGGGTCTCGATGAGCGGGTTGACCGGCAGGCCGGCGGTCGCCAACCAGCGCAACGTCTCGGTGTGCGACGTGAACGACGGGCCACCCTCGAGGGCGCCGAGCTGGTAGGTCCACAGCGACAGGCGGCGCCGGGCGGCGACGGCCGGGTCCTTCTGGCGGACGGTTCCCGCCGCCGCGTTGCGGGGGTTGACAAACGGGGGGAGACCGGCCTCGACCTGGCCCTCGTTCAGGTGGGCGAAGGCGGCGAGGGGCATGTACACCTCGCCTCGCACCTCGACGACGGCGGGCGGGTCGTTGAGGGTGAGGCGCCGGGGGACGTCGTCGATGACCACCACGGTGTGGGTGATGTCCTCGCCGACGCGACCGTCGCCCCGGGTGGCGGCCCGCACCAGGACACCGTCCTCGTAGGTGAGCGACACCGCGAAGCCGTCGATCTTGGGCTCGCAGACGTAGTCGACGGGGTCGTCGGCGGGGTCGCCCAACACCCGCTCGAGGCGCTTGCCCCACGCCACCAGCTCCTCGAGGGCGAAGGCGTTGTCGAGCGACAGCAGCGGCCGGCGGTGGGCCACGGGGGCGAACAGCGCGGCGGGTGCCGAGCCGACCCGCTGGGTGGGCGAGTCGGGGACGATCAGCTCGGGGAACTGCGCCTCCAGCGCCCGCAGCTCACGCACCAGGGCGTCGTAGTCAGCGTCGGGGATCTCGGGGTCGTCGAGCTCGTGGTAACGACGGTCGTGGTGGGCGATGGTGCCCCGCAACTCGGCCGCGCGCGCCGCGGAGTAGTCGGCGACCGATCCGTTGCCCACCGCTCCGTTGCCCA
>JBBJOU010000351.1:0-3039 GCA_037724305.1 Acidimicrobiales bacterium | reverse complement strand
CTCCTCGTCGCCTTCCTCCTCCTCGGCATGCTCGCCCTCCTCCTCACCCTCGTGGGCACCCTCCGGCTCGACGAAGGGCCGCAGGGTGACGTTGTCGGCGAAGGCGAAGGTGGCCACGCCCGCCTCCTCGGCCGACTCGATGGTACCGAGCAGGGTCTCCTCGAAGCCGGCGCCGTTGACGACCAGGAAGTCGGCGTCGACCATGGATTCGGCCTGTTGGGCCGAGACCTCGAAGTCGTGGGGGTCGGTGCCGAGCGGCATGACCACCTCGACCTCCGCGGCGTCGCCGACCACCTCGCGCACCATGTCGCCGAGGATGTTGGTGGTCACCACTACGGCCGGCACTGCGTCGCCGTCGGCCCCTCCGACGGACGCGGTCTCCTCCTCGTCGGCGCAGGCGGCGACCAGCAGGGCAGCAGCGCCGATCAGGAGAGCGAGGCGGGCGGGGGTCGGGGACATGCTGGACGCTCCTGAGCTGAATGAGAACGGCTATCGGAACGAGTACGATACCCGCTCAGCCCCTACCTGTCACGACGAGGCACGATGAGCGCCACCATGTCCACCCCCCGAGCCGCCGACGTCCCCGCCGGGACGGCCCCGTCGCCGGCGATCGACGCGTCGGCGGTGACCCTGGCCCACGGTCGCCAGGTAGCGCTGCGCGACGTCACCCTGCGCATCCCGACGGCGGCGACCACGGCGTTGATCGGGCCCAACGGCGCCGGGAAGTCCACCCTGCTGCACGCCTTCGCCGGGCTGCTGGCACCGACCACCGGCGCTGTCGTGGTCGGGGGGCAGCGTATGGCCGAGGCCCGCCACCGGATCGCCTACGTCCTGCAGTCCACCGCGGTGGCCGAGCACCTGCCGGTGACCGTTCGGGAAGTGGTGACCATGGGCCGTTATGCCCATCGCGGCCCGGTCGGGCGATTGCGCCCGACTGACCGAGCGCGCATCGACGAGGCGATCGAGCGCCTCGAGCTCGGCGGCCTCGAACGCCGCCATCTCGGCGAGCTGTCGGGAGGGCAGCGCCAGCGCGTCTTCGTGGCCCAGGGCCTGGCCCAGGACGCCGACGTGCTGCTGCTCGACGAACCCGTCGCCGGCCTCGACATCGCCAGCCGCCAGCGCATCCTCGCGGTGGTCGCCGAGGAGACGGCCGCCGGGCGGGCGGTCGTGGTCTCGACCCACGACCTGGCCGACGCGGCGGCCGCCGACCACGTCGTGCTCCTCGCCGGCCGGGTGGTGGCCGCCGGTCCCCCCGCCACCGTCCTGACCCGCGACCACCTCGCCGCCGCCTACGGCGCCCGCCTCCTGCGCCTCGACGACGGCCTCCTCCTGCTGGATGAAGGCTCGCATCATCCTCATTGACGGCTCCGGGCGTCGGCTCGGCTGGGGCCTCGCCTCCTGCTCCGCCTTGTGGTCCTCCGGCGCGGTTGGGGGCGCCTGGCGGCGCCGTTGGGCTTCACCTACGGACCGGTGACCTCCCCGGTGCGACCCAGTCAACGGCCGGGTGGTTCGCGCCGAACCGGTGATCGTTTGCTACTCGGGCTCGGTGGTGAGGAGGGTGCGGAGGTCGGCGTGGATGGCGCCGTTGGTGGCGACGGCGTTGCCGCCGTCGATGCCGGTGGCGCCGGACCAGTCCGAGAACAGGCCGCCGGCCTCGGTGATGATCACCGGCATGGGGGCCAGGTCGTAGGGGGCGGCGGCGGGGTCGACCATGGCGTCGACCGCGCCGGTGGCGACGAGGAGGTAGCCGTAGCCGTCGCCCCATCCCTTCATCGCCGCCCCGCTGCGCCGCAGCCCGAGCAGGGCCGGTTCGGGCCAGTGCTCCCACGAGCTGGTGGTGACCACGGCGCCGTCGAGCGTGCCGGCGGCCGAGACCCGGCACGTCTGGCCGTCGGCGACACAACCGAGGCCCCGGCCGGCGAACACGGTGCGGTCGAGAGCGGGCACATGGATCACCCCGACGGCGATGCCGTGCTCGTCCTCGACGGCCAGCAGCGTCGTGTAGAGGGGGATGCCCCGCACGAACGCCTTGGTGCCGTCGATGGGATCGACGATCCAGCGCCGTCCGCTGGTGCCCACCCGTTCGGCCTCCTCCTCGCCGAGGACGCCGTCGTCGGGGTGGGCCTCGGCGAGGTGAGCCCGCACGTGGGCCTCGGCGGCCCGGTCGGCGGCGGTCACCGGGGTGGAGTCACCTTTCGTCTCCACCTCGAGATCGGCTGAACCGAACCACCGCAGCGTCAGCGCTCCCGCCGCCTTGGCCAGGGCGACGGCCTCGTCGACCAATGTCGGATCGGCTGGCGGCGGGGCGACGGCGATCTCCATGGACCCCATGATGGCGGGCTCGGCCGGGCACGCCCGTCGACCCCGCGAGCAGTTCAGCGTTCAGGCAGCTCGTCGGCGACGAGGACGGCGATGAGGTCGACGTCTCATAATCGCATTAGCATGCCATGTTGTGTCGGACCTGGCCGCAGCGGCCGAGCTGCTCCGTGCCCTCGGGCACCCCTTGCGCCTCGCCATCGTGCTCCAGGTCCGCGACGAGGAGCGATGCGTGCACGAGCTCGTCGACCGCCTCGGTGCGTCGCAACCCCTGATCTCCCAGCACCTCAAGGTGCTGCGGTCGGTCGGGGTGTTGACGGCCGCCAAACGCGGCCGCGAGACCGCCTACTCGGTGGCCGACGACCACGTCCTGCACATCGCCCTCGATGCCATCACCCACGCCGACGAAGGGAACCACCCATGACCACCTGCACGATGCACGCCGACCACACCGACCACGACCACGGTCCCGACTGCGGACACGCCGTCGCCGAGCACGACGGGCACACCGACTACATCCACGACGGCCACGCCCACCGCGCCCATGACGACCACTGGGACGAGTGCGAGCTCCCCCATCTCGCCCACGACGACCACGCGGCGCACACCCACGGCCCCGACTGCGGCCATGAGGCGGTCGACCACGACGGCCACACCGACTACATCCACGACGGCCACCGCCACGCCCTGCACGGCGACCACTACGACGAGCACTAGGCACCC
>JBBJOU010000350.1:0-3051 GCA_037724305.1 Acidimicrobiales bacterium | reverse complement strand
CCAGGTTGGACGACAGCGCGAGCGGCCACAACACCTGGCGGCCAGGCGGCCCTCGCCGAAGGTGACGGCGCTGGCGGGCCCCTGATGCCGAGGTCCTCGGATCAGACGGGTGCTCGGGTCGGGTGGAGGAGGTCCTCGATCTCGTCGCGCAGGTCGAGGAACCGGGGGTCGCGCTGGACCGTGGTGCCGCGCTGGGGACCGAAGGGGATGATGACCTCGTCGGCCACCCGGCCCGGGCGGGCGCTGAACACGTAGACCCGCTGCGACAGGTAGACCGCTTCGGCGACGTCGTGGGTGACCATCAGGATGGTGGTGGCGGTGCGGGACTGGACCTGGAGGAGGAAGTCCTGCATGGCCCGCTTGGTCTGGGCGTCGAGCGCGCCGAAGGGCTCGTCGAGGAGCAGGACGTCGGGCTCGGGGGCGAGGGCCCGGGCGATGGCGACGCGCTGGCGCATTCCGCCAGAGAGCTGGCCCGGACGATGCCCGGCCCACTCGGTCAGGCCCATGATGCCGAGCAGCTCCCGCACCCGCTCGTCGCGCCGGGGCGCCGCCCAGCGGGCGATGCGCAGGCCGAAGGCGATGTTGTCGGCGACGGACTTCCACGGGTAGAGCGAGTAGGCCTGGAACACCATCCCCCGGTCGGGGCCGGGCCCCACCACGCGCTCGCCGTCGACGCGCACCGCGCCGGCGGTGGCGGAATCGAGCCCGCCGGCGATGTTCAAGAGCGTCGACTTGCCGCAACCCGAGGCGCCGACGATGCACACCAGCTCGCCGGGATCGACGTGGAGGTCGATGCCGTCGAGGGCGACCACCTCGCCGGTGCGCCGGGTGCGGGCGAACACCTTGGTGACGCCCTCGACCGTCAGCGCCCCGCTCACGCGTCCGCCCACGAGGACGTGCGGCGGCGCAGGGCCCGCAGCGCGATGTCGGACACGGCCCCGATGATCCCGAAGATGATGAGCAGGGCGAACATCCCCTCGACGTTGCGGGCCCGGTAGAGGCTGAAGATGCGCAGGGCCAGGCCCGACTCGGCGGCGAGCAGCTCGGAGACAACCAGCATGAGCCAGGCGGCGGCCAGGTTGATGCGGGCCACGTCGATGATGCCCGGCACCGAATGGGGGAGGACCACCTGGCGCAGCACCCGCCACCGCCCGGCGCCCAGCGTGTAGGCGGCGTTGACCAGTTGGCGGGGCACCCCAGCGGCGACGTCGGCGATCATCAAGATGTTGTAGAAGACGGTGCCGACGACGATGAGGGCGATCTTGGGCGCCTCGTCGATGCCCAGCCACAGCAGGAACAGCGATCCCAGCGCGCTGGCCGGGATGTAGCGCAGGAACCCGATCGGCGACGTGGTGAGGGCCTCGACCGAGCGGAAGCTCCCGATCAGCACCCCGAGCACGATGCCGATCACCAGGCTCAGGCCGTAGCCGATGGCCACCCGCTGGGAGCTGGCGGTGATGTCGCCGACGAGCTCGCCGCCCCGGTAGAGGTCGACGCCACCGTTCCAGGTCTCGAGCGGGGTGGGCAGGAGGGTCGAGCTCGAACGGCCGGCGAGCAGCTGCCAGCCGCCGATGAGCAGCACCAGGCCCAGCACGCTGAGGCCCGTGCGCAGCTTCGGGTCGATGTCGCCACGCAGTCGACCGAGGGCCGACTGCTGCCGGCCCCGCACCCCGGTGGCGGGCGAGGGGGTGGGCGGGCGCGCCGGCCTGGCCGTCACCGCGTCACCGGTCGGGGCCGGCGACTCGCGCAGGGTGGCGGCGGGTTCAGCCACCGACCCGCTCGGCGTAGTCCTGGGTGAAGCTCGGGTCGAACAATCCCTCGAGGTCGGCTTCGGTCTCCGACAGTCCGGACTCGACGAGGAACGGGTTGATCAGGTCGGCGGTGAACTGCAGCGAGCTGGTGTCGTCGCCGTCCTCGAAGGCGGCGAGGGCGTCCTCGAGGGAGAAGAGCGTGGTCCCCTCGGCGAAGGCCTCGTACTCCTCGGGGCTGACCTCGGCGACGTCGGCCATGATGGCGATCGACTCCTCGGGGTTGTCCTCGATGTAGTCGAGGGTCAGGTACCAGGCGTCGACCAGGGCCTGTACGTCGCCGGGGCGCTCGGCGATGAGCTCGGGCGAAACCACGATGTGGTCGGGGATGGTGCCGGGGAAGTCGGCGCTGTCGAACAGCACGGCGCTGCCCTCGCGCTCGAGGGCCTGGACGGTGAAGGGGGCGAACACGCCGACGCAGTCGAACTCCCCGGCGGCGAACCCGGCGGCGGCGTCGCCGGTGAGCACGCCGCGGAAGTCGATGTCGTCCTCGGTGAGGCCCACGCTCTCGAGCCCCTGGAGGAGCAGGAAGTGGTCGACCACGCCGGGCTCGGCCGCGACCGTCCGGCCCTCGAGATCCTCGATGGAGGTCACCGACTCGTCGCAGATGATGGCGTCGTTGCCGGTCGAGTTGTCGTTGACCACGACGATGACCTGGTCGCTGCCGGAGGCGTCGCTGAACATCGTGTCGTTCAGCGTCTGGGTGTTGCCGTCGAGCTGGCCGGCGGCCATGGCGTCGAGCGAGCCCAGGTAGTCGGCGAAGAAGCGCAGGTCGACGTCGAGGCCCACCTCCTCGAAGATCCCCGCCTCCTCCGCGACGGCCAGCGGGAACCAGCCTGGCCACGCCGAGTAGCCCAGGGTGAGCGTCTCGCTGCTCGTCGCTGCCTCCTCGGTCGCCTGGCCCTCGCCCCCACCTTCGACCCCACCTTCGACCGTGCCGCCGCCGTCGGTGGCGGGCGTGGTGGAGGTCTCGTCGTCGCTCCCGCAGGCGGCGGCCAGCAGCACCAAGGAGAGGGCGCCGACGACCGGGCGGCGGAGGTGGCGGGTGCGCATCCGGGGACCGTACGCAGGCGCGGTTCCGATCGAATGTCCATCGAAATTCGGGGTCGTGAACAGCTCCCTTCGGGTTTCTGACCTCCCCGGCCACGTCGAGGACGGCGGTAGGGTCCGGCCGTGACCGAGCGCGGTGAGGCAACGCCGGTGCGCCGTCGGGGGCGCCCGCGGAGCCAGTCGCACCGGGCCG
>JBBJOU010000349.1:0-3059 GCA_037724305.1 Acidimicrobiales bacterium | reverse complement strand
ACTGGGAGGGCCGGCTCGAGCCGGACGCGGTCAACGCCACTCGGGCGGGGTTGATCGGTGCCCTGCTCGACTCGGATGAGTACGCCGCCCGGTTCCCGTAGCCAGCGGCCCCGGACGCTCCGGCGGTAGCGCGCCGTTCCGGCGGCAGTGCGTAGTTTGGGGCGGTGGACCCTCGGCCCGTGTACACCGATGGTGCGTGCTCGGGGAACCCGGGGCCGGGCGGGTGGGCGTGGGCGGTGCCGGGCGGGGAGTGGGCCAGCGGCGCCGATCCGGCCACCACCAACCAGCGCATGGAGCTGACGGCGGCGCTCGAGGCGATGCGCTCGGTGACGGGCCCGATCGAGATCCGCAGCGACTCCACCTACGTCGTGAACTGCGTGAAGGACCGGTGGTACGAGGGCTGGCGGCGGCGGGGGTGGACGAACGCGAAGAAGCAGCCGGTGGCCAACCAGCACCTGTGGAAGCCCTTCGTCGAGCTCTACCTGGCGCGCCGTGACGAGGTGACGTTCAGCTGGGTGAAGGGACACTCCGGCGACGTGATGAACGACTACGTCGACCGCCTGGCGGTGGCGGCGTGCCTGGCCCAGGAGGGCCGGCACGGTGATGCGCCGCTGCCCCTCGACGAGGCCGGCCCGACCGACGAGCTGCCCCGTGGACCGGGGAAGGCGGGGCCGACGTCGGCGGCGACGGCCGGCGGGGGCGGGCGGGCGTTGCCGCCGGGGCACGGCGTGCTGGTGTGCGGCCACAAGCCAACCGAGCTCGGCGGCTACGACGGCGGCGCGGTGGCCGACGCCGTGCGCGCCCAGCTCGTCGAGCGACTCCGCTGGCTGTCCCGGGCCCAGGACGACCTGTTCGTCGTCACCGGCCTCCAACTGGGCGCCGACCAGCTCGGCGCCGAGGCCGCCGTCGAGGCGGGCGTTCCCTTCACCGCCGTGCTGGCCTTCCCCCACCCCGACGTCCTGTGGCCGGAGCCGAGCCGGAAGCGCTTCGCCGAACTGGCGGGCCGGGCGGCCGCCGTCGTGACGCTGGAGACGAAGCCCCCGGCCACCCGCCAGACCGCCGGCCAGGCCCTGCGCCGCCGCGACGACTGGCTGGCCCGTAACGTCGCCGAGGCGATCGTCGTGTGGGACGGCGAGGAGCCCCTGGTCGGGCGCCGCCACGCCGCCCTGGTGTCGGCGCTCGGCGCCGACAACGTCACCCAGCTCCGCCCCTGACGTCCCGTTCTTTGTCGGCTCGGCCACCGCCGCGGTGGCCCAGCCGACAAAGAACGGAGTGGGGCTACCGTCGGCGGGGTGCTGGTCGGCGTGGACACCGGGGGGACGTTCACCGACCTGGTGGCCGCCGACGGCACGGTGGCCAAGGTGCCCTCCACGCCGGGCGAGCCCGGCCGGGCGGTGGCGGCCGCCGTCGCCGCCGCCGTGGGCGAAGGGGGCGCCGACGTGCTCGCCCACGGGACCACCGTCGCCACCAACGCACTGCTCGAACGGCGCGGCGCGGTGGTCGCCCTCGTCACCAACGAGGGGTTCGAGGACGTGATCGAGATCGCCCGCCAGAACCGGCCGTCGCTCTACGACCCGTTCGTGGATCGCCCGGCGCCGCTGGTCGAGCGCCGGCACCGGTACGGCGTCGCCGGGCGGTTGGCGGCCGACGGCACCGAGCTGACCCCGGTCGACATCGCCGGCCTGCCCGCCTTGGATCCCGAGGTCGCCGCCGTGGCCGTGTGCCTCCTGCACGCCGATCTCGACGATGCCCACGAGCGGGCAGTGGCGAGCGAGCTCGAACGGCGCGGCCACGACGTCTCGCGCTCCACCGCGGTCTCGCCTGAGTACCGGGAGTACGAGCGCACGCTGACGACGGTGGTGAACGCCTACCTGCGCCCGGTGTGTCGCACGTACCTGCGGGGACTGGCGGCGGTGGCGCCCGAGGTGCTGGTGCTCACCTCGGCCGGCGGGCTCGTGCCCGTGGCCGGCGCCGCCGACCTCCCGGCGTCGCTGCTGCTCTCCGGGCCCGCCGGTGGCGTCACCGCCGCCGCCGCGGTGGCGGCGGCCAACGGCTTCGCCGACTGCATCACCTTCGACATGGGGGGCACGTCGACCGACGTCTGCCTGGTGCGCGGTGGCGTCCCCGAGGCGGCGCCGGGCCGCGTGGTCGGCGGCTTCCCCATCCGCCTGGCGTCGCTCGACGTGCACACCATCGGTGCCGGCGGCGGGTCACTTGCCCGCCTCGACGCCGGGGGTGCGCTCGTCGTCGGTCCCGAGTCGGCCGGTGCCGTGCCCGGGCCCGCCTGCTACGGCCACGGGGGTGAACGGCCGGCGGTGACCGACGCCGACCTCGTGGCCGGCCGCATCGACCCCGACGCCTCGTTCCCCGGCCTCGGGCGCCTCGACGTCGCCGCCGCCCGCGTTGCGCTCGACCGGGCCGGTGTGACCGCGGAGGGGGTACTTGCCGTCGTCGACGCCGCCATGGAGCGGGCGCTGCGGGCGGTGTCGGTCGAGCGGGGCGTCGACCCCCGAGAGTTGGCGCTCGTCGCCTTCGGCGGCGCCGGACCGTTGCACGCCTGCTCCTTGGCCGACGCCCTCGAGATGGCCGTCGTCGTCGTGCCACCGAGGGCGGGGGTGCTGTCGGCCGTCGGCGTGCTCGCCGCCCCCCGCCGGCGCGACCTGGTGCGCTCGTGGCCGACCCCGGGCGACCACGCCGGCGTCGACGACGCCCGTCGCGCCCTCGGTGCTGAGGCCGCCGCCCTCGTCGGCGACGGCGCCGAGGTGGTCACCGCCCTCGACTGCCGCTACGAGGGCCAGAGCCACGAGCTGACGGTGCCGGACGTCGCCGCCTTCGCCGCCGAGCACGAGCGCCGCAACGGCTACGCCCGCCCCGGTGCCCCCGTCGAGGTGATCGCGCTGCGGGCGACGGCCCGGCGGGCGTCCCCGGTGGCGGTGCTCGACCTCCCGCCCGTCGAGGAGCGCGCCGGAGCCACCGGTCCGGCCGTGCTGGCCGAGGCCGACTGCACCATCTGGGTCCCCGCCGGCTGGACCGCCACCCCGGGCGAGGCCGGCGCCCTC
>JBBJOU010000348.1:0-3063 GCA_037724305.1 Acidimicrobiales bacterium | reverse complement strand
GACCGCCGTGCTGGTTGGGCGGCGCCGGCGGGTCGATCAGGCGGTCGCGAACGGGCGCAGATGGCGGGAAACGCACGCGATAGGCTGGCAGGGTGCCGAGCACCATCCTCGTGGTCGATGACGACCCCGTCATCCTGCAACTCCTGCAGGTCAGCTTCGAGATGGACGGCTTCGCGGTGCTCACCGCGGCGGACGGCGCTGAGGGTGTGGCGATGGCCCGGCGGGAGCGACCTGACGTCGTCGTCTCGGACGTGATGATGCCCCGCATGTCCGGTCTCGAGCTGCTGGCCGAGCTCAAGGGCGACCCCGACACCGCCGGCATCCCCGTGCTGCTGTTGTCGGCCAAGGCGCAGAACAACGACGTCAGCGGCGGGCTCGACGCCGGGGCCGACGACTACGTGACCAAGCCCTTCGAGCCCCTCGACCTGCTCGACCGCGTCACCCGCCTGCTCGCCGCCCGACCCAGCTAGTACGAGGGCACCGTGCTCCGCGACGACCTCACTGCATCGCTGCGCGTCGCCCTGGCCGAGGCCGGTGTCGAGCCGCCTGCCGCCATCGGCCTCGAACGGCCGGCGCGACGCGAGCACGGCGACTGGTCGTCCAACGTGGTGATGGCAACCGCCAAGGGCGCGGGTTGGAACCCCCGTGAGCTGGCCGCCGAGGTGGTGGCCACCATCGCCGCCGCGCCCCCCCGTCACGTCGAGGCGGTCGAGGTGGCCGGGCCCGGCTTCGTGAACTTCCGCCTCGCCCCCACGTGGCTCCACGACGTGCTCGTCGACGTCGTGACCCGGGGCGAGGGCGGCTACGCCCGCCACGAGTTCGGCGCCGGTCGCAAGGTCAACGTCGAGTTCGTGTCGGTCAACCCCACCGGGCCCCTCCATGCCGGCCACGCCCGGGGGGCGGTGTTCGGCGACGCCCTCGCCCGACTGCTGGAGCGGTGCGGCCACGAGGTCCACCGGGAGTACTACATCAACGATCGCGGCACCCAGCTGGCCGCCTTCGGCGCATCGATCGCGGCGCGCCGGGCGGGCGACGAGGTTCCCGAGGGTGGCTACCAGGGCGACTACGTCGCCGAGTGGGCCGCCGAGATGGCCGACGGCGACGACGCCACCGAGTGGGGCTACGCCCGGGCGCTGGCCGACCAGCGCGAGGTCCTGGCCCGGCTCGGCGTCGAGTTCGCCACCTGGTTCAGCGAGCGGACGATGATCGCCTCCGGCGCCATCGACGCCACCCTGGCCGACCTGCGCGAGCGGGGCGTCGTCTACGAGGACGGCGGCGCCACCTGGCTGCGCAGCTCGGACTATGGCGACGACAAGGACCGGGTGCTGGTGCGCTCCGACGGAGAGCCCACCTACCTGCTGCCGGACATCGCCTACCACCGCGACAAGCTCCGCCGGGGCTGGGAGCACCTCATCGACGTCTGGGGCGCCGACCACCACGGCTACGTGCCCCGCATGCGCGCCGCCCTCCACGCCCTGGGCGTCGACCCGGCTGCCTTCGAGGTGGCCATCAACCAGTTGGTCAAGCTCGAGCGGGGCGGCGAGGAGGTCCGGCTCTCGAAGCGCACCGGCGACATCATCGAGCTGCGGGCCCTGCTCGACGAGGTCGGCGCCGACGCGGTCCGCCTCGTCTTCCTGCTCCAGTCGATCGACTCCCGCCAGACCGTCGACCTCGACGTCATCACAACCAAGTCCATGGACAACCCGGTGTTCTACGTCCAGTACGCCCACGCCCGCATCGCCTCGATCGGCCGCAAGGTCGCCGAGGCCGGTGTCACGCGGGCACCGCTGGCGGCCGTCGACCTGTCGCTGCTCGTCCACGAACGCGAGCTCGACGTGCTCCGGAGCCTGGCCGAGCTCCCCGACGTGGTGGCGGCGGCGTGCGCCGACCGGGCACCGCACCGCATCACCACCTGGGTGCGCGAGCTGGCCGGCCGGTTCCACGGCTTCTACCACGACTGCTACGTGCTCGGCGACGTCCCCGCCGAGCTGACGCAGGCCCGGCTTTGGCTCGTCGAGTCGTCCCGGGTCGGCCTGCTGATCGGCCTGGGCCTGCTCGGCGTCAGCGCCCCTGACTCGATGTAGGGGGGGCGACCGTGAGTACCGCACCGCTCCCTCGCCACCTCCTGCCCGACACCGCGACCGTGGGGGCGGACGGTCGACTCTCGGTCGGCGGGATCGCCGTCGCCGATCTGGCCGCCGAGTTCGCCACGCCGCTGTTCGTCTACGACGAGGCCCACCTGCGGGCCCGCTGCCGGGAGGCCGTCGCCGCCTTCCCCGACGGCGCCGCCTATGCCACCAAGGCGTTCCTGTGCCGGGCGATGGCCCGCCTCGCCCACGAGGAGGGCATGCACCTCGACGTCGCCACCGGCGGCGAGCTGCACGTCGCCCTCGCCGCCGGTGTGCCCGCCGACCGCCTGGTGTTCCACGGCAACAACAAGGCCGACACCGAGCTGGCGCGGGCGCTGGCGGTCGGCGTCGGGCGCATCGTCGTCGACAGCGACGACGAGCTCGACCGCCTGGAGCGCCTCGTGCCCGACCTCGGGGTGGCGCCTCCGACGGTGCTGCTGCGCATCACGCCCGGCGTCGAGGCCCATACGCATGAGTTCGTGCGCACCGGCCAGGTCGACTCCAAGTTCGGCTTCGGGGTGGCCAGCGGCGCCGCCGACGCCGCCCTCGCCCGGGCGACGGCGAGCCCCCACCTGACCCTCGTCGGCATCCACGTGCACATCGGCAGCCAGGTGTTCGTGGCCGACTTCTTCCACCAGGCGGTCGACGTGCTGGCCCCGTTCGTGACCCGCTACGAGCTGCCCGAGTTCGTCATCGGCGGTGGCATCGGCGTGGCCTACGTCGAGGGTGAGGAGGCCCCCACCATCGCCGAGTGGGGGACCTCGGTGCTCGACGCCTGCCGCAGCGCCGGCATCACCGCCCGGGTCACGGCCGAACCGGGCCGGACCATCGTGGCCGGTGCGGCGCTGACGCTCTACACCGTCGGCACGGTGAAGGAGCTGCCCGGCATCCGCACCTACGTCGCCGTCGACGGCGGCATGAGCGACAACCCCCG
>JBBJOU010000347.1:0-3069 GCA_037724305.1 Acidimicrobiales bacterium | reverse complement strand
GCCGTCTCCCCGCGCCGGGGATCTGGGTGACCCGCCGGTACCGTGCGCTCGAACGGTCAGTCGACGCTCACGGGGGTTCGCAGTGCAGGCCTACGAGACCATCTACATCGGCGGGGCGTGGGTGCCCTCGGCCGGCACCGGGTCGATCGAGGTGATCGACTCCACCAACGAGGAGGTCATCGGCTCGGTCCCCGCGGGCACCGCGGCCGACGTCGACGCCGCCGCATGCGCCGCCCGGGCGGCGTTCGACGACTGGTCGAGCCGTTCGCCCGAGGAGCGGGCCAAGGCCTGCAACCGGATCGCCGAGGGGCTCGGTGCCCGCATGGACGAGATCGCCACCCTCGTCACCCGCGAGGCGGGCATGCCCAAGTGGCTGAGCCTCATGGTGCAGGCGGGCCTGCCCGTCAACTCCTTCGCCACCGCCGCCGCCGTCGCCGAGAGCTTCCCCTACGAGGAGGCTGTGGGCAACAGCGTGGTGGTGCGGGAGGCTGTCGGTGTGGTCGGCTGCATCACCCCGTGGAACTTCCCGCTCCACCAGATCTCGGCCAAGGTCGCCTACGCCATCGCCGCCGGCTGCACGGTGGTGCTGAAGCCGAGCGAGGTGGCCCCCCTCGACGCCTTCGTGCTGGCCGAGGTCATCCACGACGCCGGCCTCCCGCCGGGGGTTTTCAACCTCGTCACCGGCACGGGGGCGGTGGTGGGCGAAGCCATCGCCGCCCACCCCGAGATCGACATGGTCAGCTTCACCGGCTCCACCCGGGCCGGCAGCCGGGTGGCCGAGATCGCGGCCACGACCGTCAAGCGCGTCGCCCTCGAGCTGGGCGGCAAGTCGGCCAACGTGCTGCTCGACGACCTCGACGACGACGGCTTCGAGAAGGCCGTGCGCGACGGCATCGCCAAGGCCTACCTCAACGCCGGCCAGACCTGCATCGCCCTCACCCGCATGCTGGTGCCGGCGGACCGCCTGGCCGACGCCGAGCGCATCGCCGCCGACGAGGTCGAGACCTCGTGGCAGCCCACCGATCCCTTCGCCGAGGGAGCCATGCTCGGCCCGCTCGCATCGGCGGCCCAGGTCGACCGGGTCACCGGCTACATCCGCACGGGCATCGAGGAGGGCGCCAAGCTGGTCACCGGCGGCCCCGAGCGCCCCGAGGGCATGGAGAAGGGCTACTACGTGCGCCCGACCGTTTTCTCCGAGGTCGACAACGCCATGACCATCGCCCGCGAGGAGATCTTCGGCCCCGTCCTGTCGATCCTCACCTACACCACCGAGGACGACGCGGTGCGCATCGCCAACGACAGCCCCTACGGCCTCGCCGGCGGCGTGTGGGGCGCCGACGCCGCGCGCGCCCAGCGAGTGGCCCGCCGCATCCGTACCGGCCAGATCGAGGTCAACGGCGGCGCCTTCAACCCCAACGCCCCCTTCGGCGGCTACAAGCAGTCCGGCTACGGCCGCGAGTACGGCACCCACGGCTTCGCCGAGTTCCTCCAGACGAAGTCGATGCAGTTCTGATTGGTCGGCTCCGGGCGTCGCCTCGCCCTGGGGGCTCGGCTCCTGCCTGCGCCTCCGGGTCCTCCGGCGCGACGGGGGCGGCTGGCGCCGCCGGGGGCTTCACCTCCGGACCGGTGACCGCCCCGGCGCGACCCGGCGTACCCTGGCTGTTCCGCAACTGGGTGTAGATGATGTCGTCGGGGGCAGCATCGCCTCCACCCAGAACAGCGCAGTCTCGACCGCGAGGAGTCCTGCCCACCATGACAACCCCTGTACGTGTTGCCGTGACCGGCGCCGCCGGCCAGATCGGTTACAGCCTGGTGTTCCGCATCGCCAGCGGCTCGATGCTCGGCCCCGACCAACCGATCGACCTCCGGCTGCTCGAGATCCCACAGGCGATGCGCTCGGTGCAGGGCGTCGTCATGGAGCTCGAGGACTGCGCCTTCCCGCTGCTGGCCGGTCTGCGCGCCACCGACGACGCGGACGTGGCCTTCGGCGACGCCGACGTCGCCCTGCTCGTCGGGTCCGTGCCCCGCAAGACGGGCATGGAGCGCAGCGACCTGCTCGTCGTCAACGGCGGCATCTTCACCGTGCAGGGCAAGGCGCTCTCCGACAGCGCGTCTCGCGATGTGAAGGTGCTCGTCGTGGGCAACCCGGCCAACACCAACTGCCTCATCGCCCAGCGCAACGCCCCTGCGCTCGACCCGTCGCAGTTCACGGCCATGACCCGCCTCGACCACAACCGGGCCCTGGCCCAACTCGCCTCCAAGGCGAACGTCGCCACCACCGACATCACCCGGATGACGATCTGGGGCAATCACTCGGCCACCCAGTACCCCGACATCTTCCACGCCGAGATCGGCGGCCGGTCGGCGGCCGAGGTGGTCGACGACCAGGCCTGGCTGGAGGGCGACTTCATCCCCACCGTGCAGCAGCGGGGGGCGGCCGTCATCGGCGCCCGCGGCGCCAGCTCGGCGGCGTCCGCCGCCGCCGCTGCCATCGACCACGTGCGCGACTGGGTGGGCGGCACGCCGGCCGACGACTGGGTGTCGATGTCGGTCCCCTCCGACGGCAGCTACGGCGTCGCCGAGGGCATCATCTCCAGCTTCCCCGTCACCTGCGCCGGCGGCGCCTGGGCGATCGCCGGCGACCTCGACATCGACGACTTCTCCCGGGCCCGCATCGCCGCCTCCGCCGCCGAGCTCGTGGCCGAAAGAGACACCGTCGCCGCGCGGGGCCTCATCACCTAGGGGCGGGGGGAACCCCCGGGGGCCGACGGGTCCTGTCGCCTCCGGTGGGCGCCTACCGCCCCTCGCAAGCTCGGAGCGGTGGCCATCCTCGGCCGCCACCCTCCGGCCCCTACCCCGCGAAGGTTGGGAGATCCACGCCCCACCGGCCCCGCCGGGGCCGGCGCCAACCCCGGCGCCGGCGCTCCCCCCGGGCGACACTGTGCCCACAACCGTCATGCCCGCTGAGCTCTCCCTTGACCGCGTACCCAGCGTGACGGCCGAACGCAACGGGTCCAGCAACTGACTGGTGCGGGTGCCGGCGCCGACCCGTTGCGTTCGCCGACCGAC
>JBBJOU010000346.1:0-3074 GCA_037724305.1 Acidimicrobiales bacterium | reverse complement strand
CCCGGCGCCCCCGGGTTGGCAAGCTACGGGGGTGCAGCGCGAGGAGGTCGAAGCGCTCGGACGGGTCGGCGGGTTGCTGGCCGAGGAGATCACCGGCTGGGCCGAGCAGCACCACCGGGCGGTGGCGGGGCGGGCCTTCCGCTGGGTGGGACCGGCCGGCGCGCCGGTGCGGGTGGTGCACGACGCCGTAGCGGACGGCGCCTACCGCGGCGTCCGGGCGCTGGGCCGGGTCGTCGGGCGGGGTCTGGGCGGCCTGCTGGCGCCGCTGGCCACGGGGGTGCCGGTCTCGGCCTCCCTCGTCGGCGGCCAGGCGGTGGCCGTCCTCGATGCCGTCCTCGGCGACCGGTTGGACGACGAGGGCAGCGCCTTGTCCCTGCCGATGGTCCTGCGCGTCGGGCGGACAGACGTGGGCACCGACCGGGCCGCGTTGGCCGCGGCCTATCCGGGCGCCACCGCCCGGGTCGTGGTGTTCGTCCACGGCCTGGGCCATACCGATCTGTCGTGGCTGGAGCGCGACATCGTCGGCGAGCCCTGGTCGTACGCCCACGCCCTCCAACCGGCCGGCTGGACCGGCGCGTTGGTGCGCTACAACTCCGGGCGGCGGATCGACGCCAACGGTGCCTCGCTCGCCTCCCTGCTCGAGGCGATGACCACCGCCTGGCCGCGGCCGGTCGCCGACCTGGCCCTCGTGGGCCACTCGATGGGCGGCCTCGTCATCCGCTCGGCATGCGCGCAGGGGACCGACGCCGGCCATGCGTGGCCCGCCCTGGTCCGGTCGTGCGTGTACCTGGGGTCACCCCACCACGGGGCTCCCCTCGAGCAGGGCGCCGACATGGTGGCCGGTTTGCTCGGACGACTGCCCGAGACCGGTGCGATCGCAACCGCCCTCCGTCTTCGCTCAGCCGGCATCAAGAACCTCCGTCACGGCATCCTGGCCGGCGACCGCGGTGGGGACGCGGCCGTCGACGACCTGCTCGACGGTCCTGCTCTCCTCGCCACCGCCCGTCACCACCTGGTGGCCGGGCACCTCGGCCTCACCGGTCGCCACCCGGCCGCGGTGATGCTCGGCGATCTGGTGGTACGCGAGGCCAGCGCCCTCGGCCTCGGCCATCGCCGGGCCGCCGCCCTGGGGCCGTGCGAGCGGGCGACGTTTCCCGCCACCAGCCACCACGCCCTACTGCACGACCGGCGCGTTGGCAACGCGCTGGCCGGTTGGCTGGGCTGAGCGGAGGGCACCGGAGGCGAGCCGGCGCGCCGCGGCCCGGCGCGGACTAGACACTGCGGTCGTGCCACTTCCCATCGAGGACTACGCCTTCTTGTCGGACACCGCGTCGGCGGCGCTGGTGGGCAAGGACGGGTCGATCGACTGGTTGGCGTTCCCCCGTTTCGACTCCCCCGCCAGCTTCGCCGCCCTGCTCGGGACGCCCGACAACGGGCGCTGGCTGCTGGCCCCCGCCGGCGGGGTGCGGTCGGTCTCGCGGCGCTACCGCGACGGCACCCTGGTGCTCGAGACGGTGTTCACCACCGACGAGGGCGAGGTGGCGGTCATCGACTGCATGCCGCCGCGCGACGACCAGCTCGACGTCGTCCGCCTGGTGCAGGGGCGCCGGGGCCGCGTCACCATGCGCACCGAGCTCATCGTGCGCTTCGACTACGGCTCCGTCGTGCCCTGGGTGCGCCGCATCGACGGGGCGTGGACCGCGGTCGCCGGTCCCGACGCCCTCCGTCTCGTCACCCCGATCCAACTGACCGGCGTCGACCACCGCTCCGAGGCGACCTTCAGCGTCGGGGCGGGCGAAGAGGTGCCGTTCGTCATGACCTGGCACCCGTCGCAGGAGCGCTGCCACGCCGACCACGACGATGCCGCCTGGTCCATCGACCGGGCCGAGCGCTGGTGGCGGCGCTGGGCCGACCGCTCCACCTACGCCGGCGAGTGGGCGAAGGAGGTGCAGGGGTCGCTCGTCGTGCTGAAGGGCCTCACCTACGGGCCCACCGGAGGGCTGGTCGCCGCCGCCACCACGTCGCTGCCCGAAGAGCTCGGCGGGACCCGCAACTGGGACTACCGCTTCTGCTGGCTGCGCGACGCCACCTTCACCCTCCACTCCCTCCTGGTCTCGGGCTACCTCGACGAAGCTCGCGCCTGGCGCGACTGGCTGCTCCGGGCGGTCGCCGGCGACCCGGCCGAGCTGCAGATCATGTACGGCCTCGGCGGTGAGCGGCGCCTGCCCGAGTGGGAGGTGCCGTGGCTCGCCGGCTACGAGGGCTCGCCGCCGGTGCGGGTGGGCAACGCGGCGGCGACGCAGTTCCAGCTCGACGTCTACGGCGAGGTGCTCGACTCCCTGCACACCGCGGCAGTGGCGGGCCTCGCCGCCGACGACGACGGGTGGTCGTTGCAGCGGGCCATGCTCGACTTCGTCGAGGGGGCGTGGATGCGCCCCGACGAGGGCATCTGGGAGGTCCGTGGCCCCCGCCAGGACTTCACCCACTCCAAGGTGATGGCCTGGGTCGCGGTCGACCGGGCGATCCGCTCGGCGCAGCGCTCGGGGCTCGGGGCCCCCCTCGACCGATGGAAGGCGCTACGGGCCGAGATCCACGCCTGGGTGCTGGCCAACTGCGTCGACGATCGCGGCGTGTTCGTGCAGCACCCGGGTACCGCCGAGCTCGACGCCAGCCTGCTCGTCCTCGCCCTCGACGGCTTCCTGCCCCCCACCGACCCCCGCATCGTCGCCACCGTCGACGCCGTGCAGCGCGAGCTCGGCACCGGCGACTTCATCCACCGCTACCGCACCTCGGCCGGCGTCGATGGCCTCCCCCCGGGCGAGGGCGCCTTCCTCCTGTGCTCGTTCTGGATGGCCGACGCCCTCCACCTCATCGGCCGCCCGGAGGAGGCGCGAGCGATGTTCGAGCGCCTCCTCACCCTGCGCAACGACGTCGGCCTCCTCCCCGAGATGATCGACCCTGCCACCGGTCGCCACCTCGGCAACACCCCCCAGGCGTTCAGCCACACCGGCCTGGTCCGCACCGCCACCCTGCTCAGCCGCGGCCCGCAGGCCGGGGCCGACGACGACTGACGC
>JBBJOU010000345.1:0-3095 GCA_037724305.1 Acidimicrobiales bacterium | reverse complement strand
CCGTGGTCGTCGTAGCCTGGGCACCATGTGCCGCAACATCACCACGCTGCGAGGGCTGGAGCCGCCCGCCACCGAGGCCGAGGTCGAGGCCGCCGCCCGTCAGTACGTCCGCAAGGTGGGAGGCGTGCAGACCACGTCCGCCACCACCGCCTCGGCCGTGGAGGACGCAGTCCGCACGATCGCCGCCGCCACCACCGCCCTGCTGGACCAGCTCCCGCCGCGCCGCCAGCCCCCGCCCACGCTCCCCCCACTGCGCCGCCCCGAGGTCCGAGCCCGCCTGGCGGCGCAAGCGCCCGGCGGCAGCGCCGGCAACTGACCCTGCGCCTCGTCGTCGGGCCATCCGGCCAGCGCTGACCTACCCTCGCGGCCATGTGCGGAAGGTTCGTGTCGGCGTCGCCCCCGGAGGAGCTGGCGGCCTACTTCGACGTCGCCGAGGTGGTGGCCGACCGGGTGCTCGACGCCTCCTACAACGTGGCGCCCACCGACGACGTCTACGTCGTGCTGGTCGACGACGGTGTCCGCCGCCTCGCCACCCACCGCTGGGGCCTGGTGCCGCCCTGGGCCGACGATCTGCGCATCGGGGCCCGCATGATCAACGCCCGCGCCGAGACGGTGGCCGAACGCAACGGGTTCAAGCAGGCGTTCGCCGCCCGCCGCTGCCTCATTCCCGCCGACGGCTTCTACGAGTGGCAGGTCCGGCCCGCCGAGAAGCGCAAGCAGCCGATGTTCATCCATCGCGTCGACGGCGAGCCCTTCGCCTTCGCCGGCCTGTGGGAGCGGTGGAAGGACCGCCGACCGGGGCCGGACGGCGGGCCGGCGCCGTGGGTGCGATCGTGCTCGATCATCACCGGCGCCGCCAACGACGCCGTCGCCCCCGTGCACGACCGCATGCCGGTGGCGCTGGCGCCCGCCGCGTGGGCGACCTGGCTCGACCCCGAGGTCGACGACCTCGACCTGCTCAGCGCGCTGCTGGTGCCCACGCCGCCCGAGCAGGTGACCCTCCACCCGGTGTCGTCGCGGGTCAACGACGTGCGCCAGGACGGCCCCGACCTCGTCGAACCGGCCCCCCTCCTCGACGATGACGCGGCGGCGCCGATGATGCTTCCCGGCATGGAGCCGAACTCCCGATGAGACGACTCGGGCAGTGAGCGCCGGCCCGCCCGGTTGACCGCCACCCGCCGCTCGGGCCGTCCCGGGCCGCCGGCCGACCGCGTCCGATGGTCGACGCCCACCCCGGCGCTGGCGCGTCGCCGCAACCGTCGTCTCCAGAGCACGGTGCTGCGCTGGCAGGCCCGCCTCGACGCCGACTGGGCCGACCGGGTCGTCCCGTGGGCGGTGGCCGGGTTCCTGTTCGTGGTCTACGCCGCCGCCGCCCTCGCCCGGGCCGACACCCTCGGCGCCGGCACCGGCCTCGGCCGCCACCTCCAAGCGGCGTGGGCGATCCGCGAGGGCCGATCGCCCGACGTCACCATCGGTGGCGCCCGCAACCTCCTCGCCGACGGCGCCCCGTTCGGCTTCGTCCCCCTGGCGGCGCTCACCCGGGTGTTGCCGCCGATCCCCACGCTGCTCGGAGCCCAGGCGGCGGCGCTGGCCCTCGGCGTGGTGCCGGTCTGGCGCCTCGCCCGTCGGGTCACCAACCTGCGCGTCGGTGCCGCCGGCGCCCTGGTCCTGGCCTACGCCTGCCATCCGCTCACCGGTGTGCTCGACCTCGCCGACTTCGAACCGTCGGCGATGGCCGTCACGCCCCTGCTGCTCACCGCCTACTACGCCCATCGCAAGAAGTGGTGGCGGATGGCCCTCGCCGGCGCGGCGGCGGTGGTGTGGGCGAGCGAGCTGGGGTTGGTCGTCGCCGGTCTCGGCGTGCTGCTCGTCCTCGAGGGTGAGCGCCGCCACGGCGGGCGGGCGATCGTGGCCGGCCTCGCCTACACGGTGGTGGTGATGGTGGTGGTGCAGTCCCCGCTCGGGCCCACCGGCCTGCTCCAACCCGGGGCCTTCACCCGCTACGGCGACAGCGGGCTCGACGTGCTCACGGCAATGCTGCGCAACCCCCTGCGCCCGCTGGCCGACCTCCTCGCCGAGGAGAACATCCGGTTCCTGGTCTCGGCGCTGGCCCCGCTCGCCTTCATCTCCCTGCTCGCGCCCCGCCAGCTCGTGCCCATCGCCCTGCTCCAGGCGCTGGTGTTCGTCAGCGACGTGCCCCTCGCCGGAGGCGACGGAGCGGCCCACAGCGCCGCCCTCCTGGCCTTCACCTTCGTCGCCGCCGCCTTCGGCGTGGCCGGCCTGGGCCGGCGCCGCGTGCAGCGGGTGATCGTCGACCCCCGCATCTTGGCCATCCAGGTGGTCGCCGCCATCGCCGCGTTGCTCCTGGTGTCACCGCTGTCGCCCTACGCCGCCCCGATCGCCCGCCCCGTCCCGACCTCGGCCGACGACGCCCTGCGGGCGGCGACGGACCGGGTCCCAGCCGAGCTGGCGGTGCGGGTCCCGGAGCGCGCCCTCCCGCTGGTGGCGGAGCGGACGGTCGCCTTCGGGCCGGCGCCCGGGCCGTTCGCCGCCGAGGCTGCCACCGCGGATGTCGACGTGCTCATCGTGGACGAGCGCAGCGCCATCGAGGTGACCAACGCCGACCGTTTGGCCCAACGCCGCGCCGTCGAGGCCCAGGGCTTCCAGTTGGTCAGCCGCATCGCTGGGGTCAGCCTCTACGTGAGCGAGCAGCTGCGCCCCGGCCAGTTCGACCCCAGCGGCGACGGCTGACCGGTCCTCGCGCCCTCAGCCGGCGGGGACGCGGTCGGCGTGGCCGAGGTCGAGCAGGGCGGCCCGCAGGGTCTCGGCGGCGGCGTCGAGGGCGGCCGGGTCCGGTGCCGGGTCGGCGAGCGACAGGTCGATGTCGGCCAGGGTGTCCATGCCGACGACGTGGAGGTGGGTGTGAGGGACCTCGTCCCCGACGACGAGCAGGGCGACCCGCCGGGGGGCGAAGGCGGCGTGCTGGGCGCGCCCGATCTCGCGCGCCACGCCGATGAGGTGGGCCAACAGCTCGGGAGGGCAGTCGGTCCAGTGGTCGATCTCGTCGACCGGTACCACGAGGGTGTGGCCGGGGC
>JBBJOU010000344.1:0-3101 GCA_037724305.1 Acidimicrobiales bacterium | reverse complement strand
GACCGCCGGGAACGTCCCGCCGGCCGACCAGCCACCCGTCGACGACGAGAACTCGGTGCGGGCCACGGCGTTGTTGAGCAGGCGCACCCGCCCGGAGGTGGCGAAGATGGCGTTGTCGGTGGAGGCCACCTCGCCGGTGATCGATCCGCCCCGCTGCTGCTGGCGCCCGCCGTAGACCTGGCACGAGACCGTGTCGCAGGTGGCCGCCCAGGGGTAGAAGCCGCGGCGCGACTGGGCGTCGGCGAGGGCGTAGGAGCGGGCGGCGACGGACTGCGCCTGGAGGGCGGCGGCCGGCCACGACGCCGGCGACTCGCGGGGCACGACGCCGCGGAGATAGGAATCGAGGACGACGCGGTTCACCGTGTACTGGCGCGTCGAGGAGCTCACGGCGTGGACATCGCCCCGTACCCAGCGCCGATCGGCGGCGTTGCCGCCGGTCATGGCGCCGTCGCACACCTGGAGCATGTCGGCCGGGTCGTCCGAGACGACGGCAGGCTGCACGACGACGCGCTCGGTCGGGCCCGCTGGCAGGAACGGGGCCCACGGACCCGAGCAAGTGGCGCCGAAGCTGATCTGGAAGAAGCCGTTGGCGGTACGCCCGATTCTGACGGCCTGAGCCGAGGCGGGGAATGGCGCGGTGCCGCTGAACGAGACCCGGGGGGTGCCGCGGTCGAGGCGCAGGATGGTCGGCTGGGTCATGCCTTCCGGCCGGGTCGAGCCGGGCTCCGACAGCACGACGTCGATGAGGCCGTTGCCCACGTTCCCGGCGGTGGTGTTCGAGTAGTAGTGCTGGAGGATCCGGTCGCTCGACCAGTTGAACGGGGCCAGGCTGTAGCCGAGGGCGCCGTACTGGCCCATGCCCCGACCGTGGCCGAACCCGTGGCCGCTCACCTCGATGGTCCCCGCCGCCGCCGCCGCTGCCGCTGCCGCCGAACCGTCGCCGCCCGGGAGCGGCGCGATCTCGTCGCCGGTGGCGGGGTCCACCGTCGCCGCGTCGGTCGCCGGGGCCGGCTCCTCGGCGCCGGCGGCCGAGGGGAACAGGGCGAAGACCAGCCCGGCGGCCACCAGGCGCAGCACGGTGCGGGCGGCGCCGGCGCCGGCGCCGGGACCAGGATCGGTGGCGTCCACCCGCTCCCGGCGAGCGTCACCGGCGCGTACCCGTCGCCGCCGTCGGTCATCGGTGTCGCCCATGGTCTCCCGCCTCTCCGCGGCCGTTCCCGTCCGGAGCGAGAGCGAGTGACCTCCCGATCCGGTGCCGCGCCGCCACGGTAGACCATCCCGCCCCCCCGGTCCGGTCACCGGGAACGGCGCCGGATCATCACCGCGGTCCGACGTGCCGGCCCGCCTTGGCGGCCTCGGCGCGGTAGATGGACTCGTGGGCATCGAGGGTGGCCGACAACGAGAACAGTTCGCGTGCTTTGCGTTGGCCCGCCGCCCGATCGGGCGGTGACGTCACGGCGCCGGCCAGGGCGGCGGCCAGCCCCTGCTCGTCGGCCGGGGCCACCAGCGAGCCGAAGCCGGTGAGTTGCACCGGTCGGCGGACGCCCGGCAGGTCCGACGCCACGACGGGGATACCGGCCATCATCGCCTCCACCTGGACGATCCCGAACGCCTCGAAGGAGTTGATCGACGGCAGGGTGAACACGTCGAGGGAGGCGTAGAAGTCGGCGAGGCGCTCGTCGGGCACGAAGCCGAGGAACCGGACGCGCTCGTCGCCGTGGGCGGCGGCCCGCACCCGGTCGATCACGCTGCCTCCGGCGATCGCCTCGCTCTCGCCCCCGATCAGGAGCCGGGCCGTGGGGTCGGGGAGGCGGTGGAAGGCGCGCACGAGGTGCTCGAGGCCCTTCTCCTCCACGATGCGCCCGAGGAACCCGACGTGAGGACCGTCGCCGTCGCGGTACGTCGGTCGGCCCGGCGGGCGGTCCGTGCACGCCGGCGGCAGGGGGACCGCGCCTTCCAGGACGTCGTGCAGGCGGGAGTGGGCGGCGTAGTCGGCGGTCGAGACGATGGTGGCGCCCGACCGGCGGACCGCCGAGCGGCTGGAGGCGTCGACCAGGCGCTGGGTGACGCGGTTGGCGGCGCCCGGTGGCAGGGCGACGTCGCACTGGTAGGTGCTGACGAGACCAGCGCGGGGCACGAGCCGGGCGGCGATCGCCTCGCCCATCGGGAGGTGGAAGTGGGTCAACGCCGCCTGCTTCGACAGGGCGCGGAGCCGGGCCGGGAAGGTGGGCATGAGGACGCCCTTGCCGAAGCGGGCGACCACCCGGCATCGCTCCACATCCACGCCGCTGCGCTCCTCGCGGGGCGCAAGATCGTCGTCGTACCGGCACGTCAGGACACGGATGCGCCAGCCCCGGGCGGCGAGGCCCTCGTTGACGAGACGGGCGGCATCGGTGAGGCCGCTCACGTACGGCGCGTAGTAGGTCAGCGCCACCAGGACGTCGATGTCAGCGCCGTCGGGGGCACCGGACCGCCGATCAGCCACGGCGCAGCCCGGTGAGGCGGAACGAGAGGAGCCGGACGTCGCCGGTGCCGGGGAGCACGGCGGGCTCGTCGTTGTCGATGACGAGGAAGGCGACGGGGCCGGGCAGCGGCACGGTGAACCCGCCGACGGCCGCGGTCGTCGTCGTGCGCGCCAGCGCGGGGCCGCCGACCTCACGCACCACGACGCCGAGGGGCGACAGCAGGTCGAGGGCCTGGCCCTCGACGCGTAGGCGCGGGTCAGTGCCGGGGGCGGCGACGACGAGGAGCTGGCCCTCGTCGGCCATCCACTGCGACACCACCGGCGGGACCGATTCGGAGGGCCACCACCCCGCCGTCGCCACGGCGATGAGCCCCTCGCCACGGCGGAGGTCGACGAGCGAGAACCGTTCGTTCGACCGGATCACCATGTCGGGGTCGAGGTCGGTGATGGCGTCGACGCCGATGAGCACGTACCGGCGCGGTTCGCCGTCCCAGGCCGACGCGCTCGTGAAGTAGTCCGGGTAGAGGGCGCCGTAAGACACCCCCGGCCGGTCCCGGAGGGCGTCGGCGATCCACAGTTGATCGAAGTAGCGAGGCACGGTGACGACCACGTTGCTGCCGTCGCCGACCTCGTCCAC
>JBBJOU010000343.1:0-3101 GCA_037724305.1 Acidimicrobiales bacterium | reverse complement strand
TCGATCCTCGTCGTCGACGTCGGCACCAGCGGCGTGCGCGCCGCGGTGGTGCGTCCCGACGCCACCCTGGAGCACGTCCACCACGTCGAGGTGCTCCCGTCGTCGCCCTTCCCCGGCCTGGTCGAGTTCGACCCCGTGGCCATGGCCGATGCCGCGCTCACGGTGGCCCGGGCCGCGCTGGCCGCCGGCGGCCCGGTCGGCGCGGTGGGCATCACCAACCAGCGGGCGTCGGCCATCGTGTGGGACGCCGACACCGGCGAGCCCGTCGGTCCCGGTCTGGGCTGGCAGGACCTGCGCACCATCGGCGAGTGCCTGGTGCTCGCCGAGCAGGGCACCCCCATGTCGCCGAGCCTCTCGGCCACCAAGTTCGCCCACCTCCTCGACGCCGCCGATCCCGAGCGCCGCCGCTCGTTGCGGGTGGGCACGGTCGACACCTGGATCGCCCGGGCGCTCTCGGGCGGCGAGCTCCATGTCACCGACCCCACCAACGCCGCCCTCACGGGGCTGACGACCCCCGACGCCGGTGGGTGGAGAGACGACCTGCTCGCCACCCTGCGCATCCCGGCCGAGGCCCTGGCGACCGTCGTCGACTCCAGCGGGTTCGTGGGCGAGGCGGGGGCCCTCGACGGGTCCCCGCCCATCGCCGGCATCGCCGGCGACCAGCAGGCGTCGCTGCTGGGCCAGGGGTGCGTCGTGCCCGGGGTCGCCAAGATCACGTTCGGCACCGGCGGGATGCTCGACACCGTCGTCGGCCCCGAGCGGCCGTCGTTCGCCGCCCGGGGCCCGGCGGGGTGCTTTCCCATCGTCACCTGGCGCCGGCGGGGTGAGCTCACCTGGGGTGTCGAAGCCATGATCCTGTCCGCCGGCACCAACGTCGAGTGGTTGCGCGACGACATGGGGCTGATCACCTCGGCCGCCGAGTCCCACGACGTGGCGGCCTCGGTCCCCGACACCGACGGCGTGTTCTTCGTGCCCGCCCTCCTCGGTCTCGGGACCCCCGTCTGGGACTACGGCGCCCGCGGCACGCTCCTCGGCGTCACCCGGGGCACCACCCGGGCCCACGTCGTACGGGCCGTCCTCGAGGGGATCGCCCACCGGGGCGCCGACCTGGTCGAGGCGGCCGAGGCCGACGGCGGGCGGCCCATCGCCACGCTGCGCCTCGACGGCGGCATGGCCGCCAACCCGACCTTCGTGCAGGCCGTCGCCGACGCCACCGCCCGCCCCGTCGAGGTGTCACCGGTGCTCGACGCCACCACGCTCGGGGCTGGCTTCCTCGCCGGCCTGGCCACCGGCACGTGGGGATCGCTCGACGAGGTCGCCGGCACGTGGCGTCCCCAGGCCGCGGTCGAGCCCGCCCGCCCCGTCGACCGGGACCGCTGGATCGCCGCCCGCGACCGCTCGACCGCCTGGTACCCGGAGCTGACGGCGCTGGACTTCTAGTTCGCGCCGCCGGCGGTCCATCCTGGGCGGTGCACGTCTCGCCCTGCCCGCCATCGCCATCCGGCGCAACGATCCCTGGAGGTACCTGCGTGCTGCTCAGCGCACGAGAGCTCCGTCACCTGATGGAGCGGGTCGACGATCAGCACCGCGACGCGATGCTGACCTTCCGCGCCGACGCCGAGGAGGTCCACTTCGGTGCCACGGCGAAGGTGCTCGGCTCGAGTCGGCGCCGGTTCCTGGCCCGGGCCACGGCCGGAGGGGCGGCCTTGACCATCGGCACCAGCACGCTGGCGTTCAGCCGCATCCTGCCGGCCGGCGCCCAAGAGCTCGACGACACCGACATCGCCGCCTTCGCCGCCTCGGTCGAGCTCGCCGCCGTCGAGGCCTACGCCGCCGCCGCCGGTTCGGAGCTGATCACCACCGCCGAGATCCTCGACGCCGCCACGCTGTTCAGCTCGCACCACCAGGAGCACGCCGACGGGTTCAACGCCCTCGCCGGCGACGCCGCCGTCGAGGATCCCAACCCGGGCCTCCTCGAGGAGGTCGCCGGTCAGCTCGAGGAGGCCACCACCGAGGCCGGTGTCCTCGAGATCGCCTTCGACCTCGAGCAGGCGGCGGCGTCGACCTACCTCTTCGCGCTCGGCGCCCTCACCACGTCCGCCGCCTACACCGCCACGGCGTCCATCCTGCCCATCGAGGCCCAGCACGCCGTCGTGCTCGCCACCCTTCTCGGCAAGGACGCCGTCGAGTACCTCCCGTCGTTCGAGAGCCTCGACGAGACCGACGGCACCGCCGCCGCCCTCGACCCGGACACGTTCCCGGTCGGCGAACCCGAGACCTGAAGGACACCCACCGATGCCCGAGTTCAGCAACGACGAGTTCCGCCGCCAGCTCCGGGCGGCCGACACCGAGAACCGCGCCGCCATCACGAGCTTCCGCGAGATGCTCAAGCGCTACTTCAGCGGTGGGCGCAGCCCGCTGACCGCCGAGGCGAAAGCCGAGATCCTCGGCGTACCCCTTCCCGGACGCCGCAACTTCTTCACGGTCGGCGCCGCCGGCCTGGCCGGCGCCGTCCTGCTCGCGGCCTGCGGCAGTGACGACGAGCCCGCCGCCCCGGCGGGGGCTGAAGACGGCGACGAGGCCGACATGGACGTCGTGTTGGCCCGGGGCGCGGCCGCCACCGAGCTCGCCGCCGTCGCCGCCTACCAGGCCGCCATCGACTCCGCGCTGGTCACCACCGCGGCGGTGAGCCAGGCCGCCGCGCTGTTCCAGCAGCACCACCGCGAGCACGCCGACGCGCTGAACGCCATCGTCACCGACGGCGACGGCGAGGCCGTCGAGGACACCCTCCCGGCGGTGCAGGCCCTGCTCGACGACGCGTCGTTCACCGACGAGCTCACCGTCGTGGCCTTCGCCCGCACCATCGAGGACGCGGCGGCGTCGACCTACGTCGCCGGCGCCGGCCTGCTGTCAACCCCGGACCTGCGCCAGGCGCTCATGTCGATCGGTGGCGTCGAGGCCCGCCACGTCACCGCCCTCGACATGGCGATGCTGGCGCTGGGGGCCGGCCCCGGGGCCACGTTCGAGGACGGTGCCTTCTACCCGACCGAGCGGGCGCTCCCCGCCGAACAGCTCACCGCCCTGGGGTAGCGGGGACCCCC
>JBBJOU010000342.1:0-3104 GCA_037724305.1 Acidimicrobiales bacterium | reverse complement strand
TACGCGGACCCGCTCGCCGGCTCCGGGCGATGCCCCGGTAGCGTCCGTGCATCGCCACCGTGCACCACCGGGTCCGCCTCGGCCGCCG
This sequence comes from Acidimicrobiales bacterium, assembly GCA_037724305.1. Classification (GTDB taxonomy): domain Bacteria; phylum Actinomycetota; class Acidimicrobiia; order Acidimicrobiales; family JACDCH01; genus JBBJOU01. The sequence continues at coordinate 3,016 of JBBJOU010000342.1, read as the reverse complement.
GCCGCCGCCCGTGCCTGCCGGGGTGGCATCGGTCGTCGTCCTGGCGGTGGCGGTGCTGGCCCTGGGCGGCTGCGGCGGCGATGCCGACACGACGGCGGGCGACGGTGGCGCCCCGACCACGGTCGCCGATGGCGGTGAGGATGCGCCGGCCGACGCCGCCGGCTGCCGCCCCGAGGTCAGCGAGGCCATCGACCCGGCGTCGTCCCGGCACGTCCTCGGCGACGACGACACCGGCATCGAGTACCTCTCCGACCCTCCGACCTCGGGGCCGCACCTGGGCGGCCCCCTGCTCTCCGGCGTCCTCGACGAGCCCCTCTCCCGGCCCCGCCAGATCGGCCAGCTCGAAGGTGGCGGCATCCTCATCCAGCACCGGGATCTCGAGGCGGCGGCGCTCGTCGAGCTCGGGGCCGTCGCCGGCCCCGACGTCGCCGTCGTGGCCAACCCTGACCTCACGAGCCCGGTGGTGGCCACCGCCTGGCTGGTCAAGCAGAGCTGTGACACCGTCGACGTCGAGGCCTTGGGTGCCTTCGTCGCCGCCCACCGCGGCCAGGGGCCGGGAAGCGACGGCTGACGGCCTGTTCCCCAGCGACGCGACCGCCCGTCGCGGGTGGAACGCCGGCGAACCGCGATCGTGACCGGGCACAGGGGCTAGACACGGCAGGTGGCCGACGCATGGGGCATCGAACCGGGGTGGGAAGACGTGCACGGGGACTGGCACGATGCCGCCGTCGCGACCCGCTCCGCCCTGCGGGTGGCCATGGGCGGCCTGCCCGACCTCGACGACCCGCCGCCCCGCACCCGCCCGGTGTGGTTCGTCACCGCCGGTGACAGCCCGGCCGTCGAACGTCCATGCGATCTCGTCCTCGAGGACGGCACCGCCGTGGCCGCCACCCGCACCCTGCCCCCTGACCTCCCCCTCGGCTATCACGACCTGCACCCCGACGACGGTGGCACCGTGACCCGGCTGATCGTCGTCCCTGAGCGCTGCCACCCCGCCCCGGTGAAGGCCTGGGGGTGGGCCGCCCAGCTCTACGCCGCCCGCAGTCGCGCCAGTTGGGGCGTCGGCGACCTGGCCGACCTCGCCACGCTCGGACGATGGGCGGCCGCCGACGGCGCCTCCTTCCTCGCCGTCTCGCCGCTGCACGCCCCGCTCCCCATCGACCATCAGGAGCCGAGCCCGTACTTCGCCTCGAGCCGGCGCTGGCGTAGCCCGCTACTGGTGCGCGTCGAGGACGTGGCCGGATTTGACCCGGACGACCCGACCCTCGCCGCGGCCGCCGCCGCCGGCCCGGCCCTCGCCGCCGACCGCCGCATCGACCGCGACCGGGTGTGGGCCCTCAAGCGGGCGGCCCTCGACCACCTCGCCACGACCACTCCGGCGCTGGCCGAACCGGCCTTCACCTCTTGGCGCAGAGCCGAGGGTCGACCGCTGGCGCGCTACGCCGCCTTCTGCGCGCTCGCCGAGCACCACGGCACCGGCTGGCGGTCGTGGCCGGCTGAGCACCGCCGCCCCGACGCCCCCGGTGTCACCCGCTTCGTCGCCAAGCACGCCGAGCGCGTCACCGTCCACGCCTGGCACCAGTGGTTGGTCGAGTCGCAACTGGCGGTCGCCGTCGACCAGGGCGTCGCCGTCATCCACGACCTGGCGATCGGCTGCGACCCTGCGGGTGCGGATGCCTGGTTGTGGCAGGACTGTCTGGCCGATGGGGTGCGGGTCGGAGCGCCGCCCGACGAGTTCAGTGCCGGCGGGCAGGACTGGGGCCTGCCCCCGTTCGTGCCGTGGAAGTTGCGGGCCGCCGGCTACGAACCCCTCGCCGCCGTGCTCCGCTCGGCGCTCGCCTTCGGCGGCGGGCTCCGGGTCGACCACGTCATGGGCCTGTTCCGGCTGTTCTGGATCCCCGACGGGGCGGTCGCCGCCGACGGGGGCTACGTGCGCTATCCCGGCACCGAGCTGCTCGACGTGCTCGCCCTCGAGAGCGTGCGGGCCGGCGCCTTCGTCGTCGGTGAGGACCTCGGCACGGTCGAGGAGGTGGTGCGCGAGCAGCTGGCGGCGCGCGACGTCCTCTCCTACCGCCTCGCCTGGTTCGAGCCGGGCCCGCCCACGTCCTACCCCGAGCGAGCCTTTGCCGCCGTCACGACCCACGACCTTCCCACCGTCGCCGGCGTGTGGACGAGCGTCGATCCCGACGCCGACCGGGTCCGGCCCCGTCTCGAGGCGCTCGTCGAGCAACCCGGCGACGCACCGGTCGGCGACGTGGTCGTGGGGCTCCACCGGCGGCTGGCCGACGCTCCCTCCCAGCTGGTGTCGGCCACCCTCGACGACGCCCTCGCCGTGCCCGAGCGCCCGAACGTGCCCGGCTCGGGCGAGCGAGCGGAGAACTGGAACCTGGCCCTCCCGGTGCCCATCGACGACCTGGCCGAGCACCCCCTGGTGGCGGCGGTGGCGGACGCGCTGCGGGCGCACGTCCGGTAGCGTGCCCCGTTCGCCCGGACCCCACCCGGTTGGGCCACACGGAAATGGTCCGATCGGCCCATGACGAATCGGGCCGCAGCGTCCGATGATCCCCGCAAGCAGTCGATCGACCACGGGGTGCAGCAGGTGGAGCACCCGCACGGACGCGCACAGCAGCGACCCACACCTCGGCGAGGTGAGCGCGGCGCCGCCATCGTGGAGCTGGCCATCGTCTCGTCGCTCCTCCTCGTCCTGGTCTTCGGGATCATCACGTACGCCTACATGATGAGCTTCCGCCAGTCGATGACCCAGGCCGCCCGCCGGGGGCGCCCGGGCGGGGGCGCTGGCACCGGCGACCCCCGCCACCGAAGCCCAGACGCGAGGCCAGGCCGCCCTCAACGGCGCCCTCGGCGGCTTCGACGAGTCGTGCACCGGCGGCGGGCTGACCTGCGGCATCGTCAAGGCGGCCTGCGCCGCCGACCCGAGCCGCCAGTGCGTCACCGTCAGCCTCGACTACGACTACGCCGCCTTCCCGCTGCTGCCGGCGCTGCCGCTGCTGTCGGG
>JBBJOU010000341.1:0-3106 GCA_037724305.1 Acidimicrobiales bacterium | reverse complement strand
TCACTGCGACTCGCCCGTGACCTGGCCGCCGGCGGCGCCCTCTGGTGCGTCTCGCCCTGGCCCCACCACGCCCGCCACCTCGCGGTGGAGTTCGTCCACCCGGTGCTGGTCGGCGCCCGCGCCGTCCCCGCCGTGGCGGTGGCGCTCGACGGTGGGCGCGCCGCGCTGCGCACCGCCACCCGCCCCGGCGACGTGGTGGTCCTGCTCGGCCCCGGCGACGACGAACACCTCGCCGACCTCGCTCGGCGCTGCCCGGCCTGGGGGGTGCGCTGCCTCTGGCTGGCCGTGGGCGCCCGCCCCCCCGAGGGGCTCGGCGACCTGGTCGTGGCCCTGGCCGAGGCCGACGACGGTCGCGCCGTGCACGATGGGACCGTCGTCCGGGTGCTGCACCTGCTGTGGGAGCTCGTCCACGTCTGCTTCGACCACCTCGGCCCGGCACCGACCGGGACGACCGACCGGTCCGCCACCGACGCGGCTGCGTGCGGCCTGGCCCCGGCCGACGACCCGACGAGCTGTCCCACCTGCGCCGATGCCGCCGACGTCGCCGAGGTGACCGCCATCGCCCCCGGATCGCCCACCGCCCTCGTGCGCATCGCCGGCGACCGGCGCCACGTCGACGTCAGCCTGGTCGGCCCGGTGGCGGCCGAGGACCTCCTGCTGGTCCACGCCGGCACCGCCCTCGGCATCGTCGATCCGGACGCATCGTGAGCGGCGACTCGACCGGATTTCTCTACCCCTTCCTCGCCGGCGCCGCATTCGACGAGGGGGCGCTGCTCGACGATCTCGCCGCCTCCGCCCGGGCCAAGCGGACCACGAGCGGGGCGCTGCTGGCGGCCACCCTCGACGACGCCGCCTCCGACATCGACGCCGCCGCCGAGGCGCTGGCGGCGGCCGCCCGGACCGGCGGCCGCGCCCTCGTGGCCGGCAACGGCGGGAGCGCAGCCGACGCCGCCGGCTTCGCCGCGCTGCTCCGCCAGCCCCCGTGGGGCGTGGCCATGGGCGCCCTGTGCCTGGCCGAGGACCCGACGATCCTGACCGCGCTGGCCAACGACGTCGGCGTCGGTCTCGTCTTCGCCCGCCAGACCGCCGCCCACGGTGGCCCTGGCGACGTCCTCGTGGCCCTCTCCACCAGTGGGCGGTCCGAGAACATCGTCAAGGCGCTCGCCGCCGCCCGGAGGGCGGGCATGGTCACCATCGCCGTCACCGGCGAGGGCGGACGAGATCTGCGGGCCGACGGGGCCGCCGACCACGTGGTGGTGGTCAGCAGTGACAGCGTGCACCGAGTGCAGGAAACCCAGGAAGCCGTGCTGTTCGAGGTGTGGGCTCGGGCACAGCTCCGTATCGAGGAGGTCCAGCGATGAAGTATGTCGACGAGTTCCGTGACCCGGTCGCCGCCCGCGACCTGGTCGCCCGCATCGGGGAGCTGGCCGGCGACGAGCCGGTGGCCTACATGGAGGTGTGCGGCGGCCACACCCACACCATCTACCGCCACGGGATCGAGCAACTGCTCCCCCCGTCGGTCGAGCTGGTCCACGGCCCGGGCTGCCCGGTGTGCGTGATCCCCATGGGGCGCGTCGACGACGCCATCGCCCTCGCCGGCGAGCCCGGCGTGATCTTCACCACCTTCGGCGACATGATGCGCGTCCCCGGCAGCGCCGGCTCGCTGCTCGACGCCAAGGCCCGCGGCGCCGATGTCCGGATGGTGTACTCGCCCCTCGACGCCGTGGCCATCGCCGCCAAGAACCCCGACCGCCAGGTCGTCTTCTTCGCCGTCGGGTTCGAGACCACCGCCCCGTCCACGGCGGTGTCCATCCTGGAGGCCCGCCGCCAGGGGCTGCGCAACTTCCGGGTCTTCTCCAACCACGTCACGATCGTGCCGCCCCTGCAGGCCATTCTCGACGCCCCCGACCTCCGGGTCGACGGCTTCATCGGCCCCGGCCACGTGAGCACCGTCGTCGGCACCCGCCCCTACGACTTCATCCCCGCCCGCTACGACAAGCCCGTGGTGGTGGCCGGCTTCGAGCCGCTCGACGTCCTGCACTCGGTGGCCATGCTGCTCCAGCAGCGGGCCGAGGGACGCTGCGAGGTCGAGAACCAGTACCGCCGCCTGGTCCGCACCGAGGGCAACCCCATCGCCCTCGACCTGCTCGCCCAGGTGTTCACCCTGCGCCCCCACTTCGAGTGGCGGGGCCTCGGCTTCATCGCCCAGAGCGGGCTGGCCATCAACGACGACTTCGCCGACTTCGACGCCGAGCGCCGCTTCGAGGTGCCCGGCGTCCGGGTGGCCGACCCCAAGGCGTGCCAGTGCGGCGAGGTGCTCAAGGGCGCCATCAAGCCCTGGGAGTGCAAGGTGTTCGGTACCGCCTGCACCCCGGAGACCCCCATCGGCACCTGCATGGTGTCCTCCGAGGGGGCGTGCGCCGCCTACTACACCTACGGCATCCACCGCCGCCCGTCCACCTCGGCATCGGCCCCGGTGCCGGTGTCGCTCGGTCGGTGACCGACAGCCCCGGAGTCGACCGCCCAGCCTCCGACAGCGCAGCACGCGAAGCGCGCGTGCTCGACAAGATCGCCGCCTACCGCCAGCGGCGGCCCCGCCTCACCGAGACGAAGGTGACGCTCGCCCACGGTGCCGGCGGCAAGGCCACCGCCGCCCTTATCGACGCCGTGTTCGTCGACGCCTTCGCCAACGACCTGCTGACCCCCATGGCTGACGCCGCCGTGGGGCCGGTGCCACCCGGGCACCACATCGCCTTCACCACCGACGGTTACGTGGTGACCCCGCGGCGGTTCCCCGGGGCCTCGATCGGCCACCTCGCCGTCGACGGCACCGTCAACGACCTCGCGGTGATGGGCGCCCGCCCGGCGTGGCTGACCGCCGCGTTCATCATCGAAGAGGGCCTCGCCATCGACGAGCTGCGCGAGGTGGCCGCCGACATGGCCGAGGCGGCGGCGCTGGCCGGCGTGGCCATCGTCGCCGGCGACACCAAGGTCGTCCCCCGGGGCGCGGCCGACGGCCTCTACATCACCACCGCCGGCGTCGGCTTCGTCCCCGACGACGGCCGGCTCGACGCGGCCTCGGTGGTCGCCGGCGACCTGGTCATCG
>JBBJOU010000340.1:0-3127 GCA_037724305.1 Acidimicrobiales bacterium | reverse complement strand
GTCGTCGTCGGTGAGGTAGTAGTGGACGCTGGCCCGGACCAGCTCGGTGAGGCCACGACCGGCGAGGTCGAAGCGCGCCGAGGTCACCACCGAGACGTTGACGTTGACCTGGCGGGCCCGGAGGCCGGCGGCGATGTCGGCGGCGGCGACGCCTTCGACGGTGAAGGTGCAGATGCCAGAGCGGCGCACGCCGCGGTCGCGCACCTCGACACCGGGCAGCTCGCGCAGCCGGGACCGGAGTCCTTCGGCCAGGGCGCCGACGCGCGCCTCGATGGCGGGCAGGCCGAGCGCGAGGGCGTAGCGGGCGGCGACGCCGAGGCCCACGACGCCGGCCACCGAGCGCTCCCAGCACTCGTAGCGCTTCGCACCGGGCACCAGCTCGTAGCGGTCGTCGGCCACCCAGGTGGCGGCGCCGAGGTCGATGGCCGGAGGCGTCACGCGGTCGAGAACCTCGGCGGCGATCCACAGGAAGCCGGTGCCGCGTGGCCCCCGCAGGAACTTGCGCCCGGTGGCCGAGACGGCATGACAGCCGATGCGGCGCACGTCGACGTCGAGCTGGCCCACAGATTGGCAGGCGTCGAGCAGGTACAGCGCGTCGCTGCCGGCCGCCCGCAGCGTCGCCCCGATGGCCTCGGCCGGGTTGACGAGGCCGCCCTGGGTGGGGGCGTGGGTGATGGCCACCAGGCGTACCCGCTCGTCGAGGAGGCCGGCGAGGGCGTCGACGTCGAGCTGGCCGTGGGCGTCGTCGGGCACGACCTCGACGGTGATCCCGTGGCGCTCGACGAGTTGCAGCAGCCCGAGGACGTTGCTGGCGTACTCCGACACGCTCACCAGGGCGCGGTCGCCGGGCCGCCAGGCGAGGCCGTGGGCGACCTGCGTCCAGGCCCGGGTGGCGGACTCAAGGTAGGCGATCTCCTCGGGCTTCCCGCCGACCAGCTCGGCCAGCGCGGCGTAGGTGTCGGTCACCCCGCCGGCAGCCTCCGCCGCCGCCTCGTAGCCACCGATCGCCGCCTCGCGTTCCAGGTGGCCGACCACTGCGTCCAGCACCGGGCGTGGCGGTAGCGACGACCCGGCGTTGTTCAGGTGTACGAGCGCAGCGGCGGCGGGCGTGTCGGCCCGCACCCGCGCCAGGTCGATGCCCGGTGACATCGGCTCGCTCGCAAGCTCGCTCACGGTGCCTCGAGTCCGAGGTGGCGGAGGAAGCTCGCGGGGATGTCGTCGGGGCGGCCGTCGGCGAGCAGGGCGGCCCGCTCGACGTTGACCTCGTCGAGGCCGCGCGCCGACCAGTTGGTCCACGGGCCGTCGGCCAGGCGGGCGGGGTCGCCCTCGGCGGCCACGCACGCCCGCAGGTAGCCTTGGAGGTCGCGCACCTCCTCCTCGCCGCCGACCGGTCCGTGGCCGGGGACGATGACCGGGGCGAGCTCGACGATGAGGTCGAGCTCGTCGGCCCACCGGGCGGGGTCGCCCTGCACGGCGTTGGGGGTCACGCCGAAGCTGCACATGGCGCCGGCGAAGGTCAGGCCGGTCCCCGGCAACGTCACCACGAGGTTCTCGGCCTGCTGGCCCCCGGTCGGGACGGCCACGCAGGCCCCGGTGAGCCGGACGCGGGCGTCGACGAGGTGGCTGACGGGACGGGTGGCGAACTCGTCGTCGAAGTGGGCGGCGAAACGCGGGTGGAGGCGGCGGAACAGCTCGGGGTCGGCGGGCTGGTCGAGGTGCGTCGAGGCCTGGGTGGTGCCGTAGATGGCAGCGAGGCGGAAGCGCCCGGTGCCGCCGCAGAACTCGACGTTGGACGACGTGAGCACCACGCGCTTGACGGGGCGGCCGAGGGCGTCCACGGCGGCGCCGAAGGGTTCCCACTGGTCGGCCACCATGAGCGTGTCGATCACGGTGATGCCGTCGGCGTCGACCACCACCCCGGCGTTGGCCCGCCCGTGGCCCGGATCGTCGGCCAGCCACGCGTAGGTGCCGTCGAGTAGAGGATCAAGACCGGCCATCACTGCTCGGGGGCTGCGCCCCCGGGCCCCATCGTCGTGCGGCTCGCTGGCGCTCGCGCGCCCGACCTGTCCTCGCTGCGCTCGGCCATGGACGCCGACGCTACCGACCTCGTTCTTTGTCGGCTCAGCCACCGTGGCGGTGGCCCAGCCGACAAAGAACAGGCCCGGTACGGTCGCGACGTGACCGCCGATCGAGAACGCTTCGTCCTCCGCCCCGGCCGGGCGCCGGGATTGGACCGCGTCGACACCCGCTCGACCGGCGGGGCGCCCGGCGACAAGGCGGTGGTCGAGGCCGGCTACGAGGCGACCTGGGCTCGCCTGTCGGAGCTGCAGGAGCGGCTGTACGCCGAGTCACGGCGCTCGCTGCTGGTGGTGTTGCAGGCCTTGGACGCCGGCGGCAAGGACGGCACCATCGGGCACGTCTTCCGGGGACTGAACCCCCAGGGGGTGCGGGTGACGCCGTTCAAGGCGCCGACGCCGCAGGAGCTCGCCCACGACTTCCTGTGGCGGGCGCACGCGGCGGTGCCGGCGCAGGGTGAGATCGCCGTGTTCAACCGCAGCCACTACGAGGACGTGCTCGTGGTGCGGGTCAAGGACATCGTCGCCGAGGCGGTGTGGCGGGCCCGCTACGACCACATCCGGGCCTTCGAGGCCAACCTGGTCGACGCCGGGACCACCATCGTCAAGGTCTTCCTGCACATCTCCCGCGACGAGCAGCGCGAGCGCCTGCAGGCCCGCCTCGACGACCCCGCCAAGCACTGGAAGTTCAACGTCGCCGATCTCGAGGATCGGGCCCGGTGGCCGGCCTACGAGGCCGCCTTCGAGGAGGCCATCGCCGAGACGTCCACTGCCGGCGCGCCCTGGTACGTCGTCCCCGCCGACCGCAAGTGGTACCGCAACTGGGCGATCGGCCGCATCCTCGTCGAGACCCTCGAGCACATGAACCCCCAGTTCCCCGCACCGGAAGCGCCACTCGACGGCATCACCGTCAAGTAGCGATGACCGGGCGTTCGGGCAGCCCGTGCGCCGATCAAGGCACTGAGAAGGCGTGTCAGGAACGATCGGACCGCGACGCCGAACCCATCCGCCGATCAAGGCGCCAGCACCGAGACGTCAGAAGTGATCGGCGG
>JBBJOU010000339.1:0-3137 GCA_037724305.1 Acidimicrobiales bacterium | reverse complement strand
GGTTCATGCTTGGGGGATGAGACCGAGCATCTTGAGGGCGGCGACGCCGTCATCGATGCCGAGTTCTTGGGCGATCAGCCCGTTCTCGACCTTGAGGATGGTGATCCCCGAGAAGTGCATCGCCTTGCCCGACCCGGCCGATAGTGAACCGACGGGGATGTCGTCGAAGGCGTCACCGGTGTGGGTGCCGCCGCCTTCCCACTGTCCGACGACCCAGTCGCCTTCGGCGATCAGTTCGGCTGTCGCCCCGAAGGCCAGGTCAGGGAAGGCGGCGCGGAACGCGGTTGCGAAGGACCGTACCTCGTCACGCCCGCGGCAGGGCGCGTGCATCGAGTACTCGAAGCGGATGTCGGGGGCGGCCAACTCGTCGATGACTGCCGGGTTGAAGTCGGGGCCCCAAAACTCGGCGAACCAGCGGCCGACGACTGCCTTGTTTTTCTCGGTGGACATACTCGTGTACCTCGCTGTTGGTGGGTGATCAGAGAGATCGGACCGACGGTGTGTCGGTGAGTGCGTTCGATGGCATCTTCCGGTCGGTCGTGGCCCGAAATGGGGCGCGCGCGGTCACGGTCTTGAGGGTCACTGGGTTGACTGGGTTGGGGTCTGGCGACCGACAGTGGGGCCGTCAGCTCGCCGGCAAGGTTCGGGGGCCGCCCTCCTTGACCGGCGCGGTTCTCATCGGCGCGCCGCGCCCGCCGTGGCGCCCTCCCGCTCGAGGAGCGCGGCCTTGCGCTCGACTCCCCAGCGGTAGCCGGACAGCTCGCCGTCAGTGCGGACCACCCGGTGGCAGGGGATGGCCACGGCGAGATGGTTGGCGGCGCAGGCGCCGGCCACGGCCCGGACCGACCTGGGTGAGCCGATCGCGGTGGCCACCTCGGCGTAGGAGACCGTGGAGCCGGGCGGCACCTGGCGCAGCGCCTGCCACACCCGTTCCTGGAAGGCCGTGCCCCGCACGTCGAGGGGCAGCGGCTCGCCGGCGCCAGCCGGGTCCTCGACCAGCGCCACGGCCCGGGCCATGAGGGCGGCGAACTCGGCGTCGTCGCCCACCAGGTGGGCGGCGTGGAAGCGGTCCTGGAGCTGACGCACCAACCCGTCGGGGTCGTCGCCGAGCTCGATGGCGCACACCCCTCGGACCGACACCGCCACCAAGATGGCGCCGAGGGAGCACTGGCCCACGGCGAAGCGCACCTCGACATCGGCGGCACCGTCGCGGAACTGCGTCGGGGTCATTCCGAGGCGCTCGTTGGACGATTCGTAGAAGCGCCCGTTGGACGAGAACCCGGCGTCGTAGATGGCCTCGGCGACCGGCCCGCCCTCGCCCAGGCTCCGGCGCACCCGGCCGGCGCGACTGGCATCGGCATAGGCCTTGGGCGTGATCCCCGTCGCCTCCTTGAACACCCGGTGCAGGTGGAAGCGGCTGACACCCACCTCGGCGGCAAGGGCGGCGAGGTCGGGTTGCACCTCGGCGCCGTCGATGATTCGACAGGCGCTGGCCACCAGCTCGGCCCGGCGGGCGGCGATGCCCTGCCCGGTGGGCTGGCAACGCTTGCACGCCCGCAAACCCGACCGCTCAGCCTCGGCCGCGGTGGCGAAGAACCTGACGTTCTTCTGACGAGGCAACCGAGACGGGCACGACGGCCGGCAGAACACTCCTGTGGTCACAACGCCGTAGAGGAACGTCCCGTCAGCAGCGGCGTCCCGAGCCTCGACCGCGGCCCAGCGCGCCTCGTCTGCGGTGTTCGGTTCCAGCTCGTCGCTCACGAGCCCAGATTGCACCCGCAGGTTCGCCCCCGCACTCCGATACTTGCGGTTACGTCCGCTGCCGCCCACAGTCCTCGGCCCACGGGTAGCGCGTCGAGCAGAGTCGCACCTCGAACCAGCCGGCGTCGTCGATGGGCACCGTCCGGGTGTCGGCACCGTCGACGCAGACCTCGACGGAGCCCACCTGGCCGGGCACGACCTGCCCGGCGTCAGTCGCCGGAGCCCGACCTGTCCGCCGGCACCGGGGCACCCGCCTGCCAGGAGCGTGTCCCCTCCTCAGCATCGGCGGACGTCGACGCACGGCCGCTCATCGGGGAGTGCTCCAGATGTCGTTGCAGCGTTCGCAGACCTCGTCGGGGACGACGCCGGCGCGCATCAGGATGGCGAAGGCCTTACAGCCGAGGCAGAAGCCGAGGAACGCCTCGAGGGACGCCGCCGCGATCATGGCGGCGAGCAGGAGCTGTGCGGCCCCCCACTGGTCGAGCACGAGGGCGAGGATCGCGGCGGTGACGGTGAAGGTGGCGCCGATCCCTTGGGCGAAGCGCTTCGGAGGCCCGGGGACCATTCGAGGTTCGAGTCCGAGGCGGGGGACGATGATCTTGGTGACGAGCAGCCCGAGGGGGCTGAGCTTCGGACCGGTGAGGACGCGTGCGAGGAACCCGTAGGCGAGCACCGCGATGATCCACCGCTGATCGAGCAGCAGGGCCGTGGCGGACAGCGCCACGACGCCGCCGGCGACGAGGCGGGTGGCGACCTCGTTGACGGGGTTGGGGAACGAGAAGAACCGCTCGGTCGAGCGCCTGGCGGGATCGAGGGCGCGGTAGCCGCCGGCGAGATCGGTGGCGCGGGGCAGGCCGAGGTCGCGCAGAACGGCGGCGGCAAGGCTCGAGGCGTAGCCCTCGTTGCAGACGACGATCACCCTCCCGTCGGCGGCGGCCTCGGGGATGCGGTGGGGCGAGGTCGGATCGAGACGCCACTCGAGGTGGATGCGCTCGATGACGACGGCACCCGGCAACGAACCCTCCCGCCGGCGGTTCACCGCCGGTCGGATGTCGACGAGCACGGCCCCGGCGCGCACCTCGGCGTCGAGCTCCCCAGGTTGGACCTGGTCGGTCTGCCGGCGCGCCTCGGCAAGCAGACGGTCGACGGCGGTCTCAGTCATCGGCTCGCCTCCCGGCGGGGTGCAGCACTCGGGCCAAGGCCGGATCCGGCCGGCGCCGGGCTCCTGGGCGACATCGAAGACACGGTCGGGGACTCCGGTGCCGTCATCGTAGAAGGTCGACTGCGGCGGCGAGCAGACGTGGAGCTCGTCGCGGCCCCTACCCGTGCTGTGACCGTGGCGACCGGTCGCGTACCGTCGTCGGCGTGACGCCGGA
>JBBJOU010000338.1:0-3142 GCA_037724305.1 Acidimicrobiales bacterium | reverse complement strand
ACTCCTGCAGCAGGGCGACAGCGTCGTCAGGGGCGACGATGTCGGGATCGACCCGCCCTGCCGCCCGGCACACCAGCGACCGCAACTGGCGCGCCGTGGGGCACTCCTGAGAGTCGGTTGCGGGTCGTTCGCCTCCGCCGTGCATGCCATCAGGGTGCACCTGTTCGTGCCTGCCGCGCAACCCGAATCGAGAAGGAATCTATTGCGGCGCATGGGTTTCATCCGCATCCATCGCCGGAGGGCGACCGGCGGTGGATGCCGACCGAGCGACGGGCCAAGCTCCCGACTGCCCTCGGCGGCAGGCTCGGCCCCCACCAGGCGCCGATCTAGATTGCGGACGGCGGGATACGATCCGGTGGTGCGCGGGCTCGTCGTCCTGGCTGCGATGAGCGCGGTGCTGAGCGGCTGCGGCGGCGACGAACCGGAGACCTCGGCGACGACCGTTGCCGGTGCAGTCACGGAAGCCACTGCGGCCACCCCCGACGCCGGGGATGCCACCGCGACCACCCGGGCGGGGAACGGGGGCAACGCCGGCCCGGCCGCCGTCCAACCGTGCCGGCTGATTACCCCGGTTGAGGCGTCCGAGATCATTGGTACCGACGTCGGCGAAGGTCAGACCCTGCCGTTCGAGACCGGAACCGCGTGCATCTACCAGCGGGGCGGATCGGTCGTCGGGGTGCAGGTGTACTCGGCGCCCGGCACCGAGGAGCTCCTGGCCGCCAATGCCCTGCTCTTCGCCCCCGACGCCGTCCCGATCGACGGGATCGGCGAGGCGGCGTTCATCAGCGATGCCGAGGCGACGATCGGTGTCCTCCAGGACGGCGTGGTGTTCACGATCACCCTGGTCGCCGACGGCGGGTAGGCGACGCGCGACATGGTGCTGGCGGCCGCCGACCTGGCCCTCGGGCGCCTATAGCGGTCCCTGGACCTTGGGGTGGTGCCGGGGCGCCGGTAGGGTGGGCGGGCTCGCAGGTGCCCTCCCCGGTGCCGCTGGCTCACCGCCATGCCCGACCTCCCCACCCTCTCCCTTGACGCCGCCCGTGCCCTGTCGGGGCCCGACGGGTTGCGGGACCGGCGGGCGGCAGCGGCGGAGCGCTTCACCGCCGAGCCCCTGCCGACGGCCGAGGAAGAGGTGTGGCGCTACAGCCGGGTGGCCGAAATCGACCTGGCCGCCATGGTGCCGGCGCTCGCGCCGACCGACGCCGCCGCTGCGCTGCCCGACCGGGTCGAGTCCATCCTCGCCCTCGCTCGGGCCGAGGGCCCCGCCGCCACCGTGGTGATCGTCGACGGCCACGTCGTGCGCCTCGACGTCGATCCCGGCTGGGAGGCGAAGGGCCTGGTCGTGGGTCGCCCGGCGATCGACGGCACCGGCCTCGACGCCCTCGGTGCCGGCGGCAGCGCCCCTGACGCCTTCGCCGTCGCCAACGACGCCTTCGCCCCCGACCCGGTGGTGATCGACGTGCCCCGGGTGCTCGACGTCACCGCCCCCGTGGTGATCGTGCGCTGGCGCACCGCCACCCCCGGCACCGTCGCCTTCCCTCGCATCGTGATCCGGGTCGGCGAGGCGGCGGCGGTCGCCGTGCTCGACGTCGACCTGTCCGCTCCGGACGCCACCGGGCTCGCCCTCCCTGTGGTCGAGCTGGTTGCCGCCCGGGGTGCCCGCCTCGGCTACCTCGGCGTGCAAGACCTCGGCCTCGACGCCTGGCAGATCACCACCCAGCTCGGCGACGCCGGCCAGGAGGCGACGCTGTCGTCCACCGCCGCTGTCTTCGGCGGCGCCTACGCCCGCCTGCGCACCGATTGCCGCCTGAGCGGCCGGGGCGCCACCGGCAACCTCCGGGCCGCCTACTTCGGCGAGGGCGCCCAGACGCTGGACTTCCGGACGTTCCAGGACCATGCCGCCCCCGACACCCGCTCGGACCTGCTGTTCAAGGGCGCCGTCGGCGGGGTGAGCCGCAGCGTCTACACCGGCCTGATCCGGGTCCGTCCCGACGCCCGGGGTACCGACGCCTTCCAGACCAACCGCAACATCAAGCTCTCCGAGGGCGCCTGGGCCGAGAGCGTGCCCAACCTCAAGATTGAGAACAACGACGTGCACTGCAGCCACGCCTCGGCGGTCGGTCCGGTCGACACCGAGCAGGTCTTCTACCTCGAGAGCCGGGGCGTCCCGACGCCCGTCGCCGAGCGCCTCATCGTCGCCGGCTTCTTCGACGACGTGCTCGACACCCTCCCCGTCGCCGCCGCCGCCGGCCCGCTGCGGTCGCTGATCAACGGCAAGCTCGATCGGCGGGTCCCGTGAGCGAGCAGGCGACGACCACCACAACGCTCGACCTCTGCTCGGTCGACGACATCGCCGCCGGCGAGGCCAAGCGCTTCGACCGCGACGGCCACCGCATCGCCATCGTGCGCATCGACGACGACTGGTACGCCATCGGGGACCGCTGCACCCACGCCGACATCTCCCTGGCCGAGGGTGACATCGACGAAGACGACCGCACCATCGAGTGCTGGAAGCACGGCAGCCTCTTCTCGCTCGAGACCGGCGCCGCCCTCACCCTGCCCGCCACCCGGCCGACACCCACCTACGCAGTGCGCGTCGAGGCCGGCCGCGTCCTGGTGGAGGTGGGATCATGAGCGAGCTCGTGATCTCTGGCCTGCGGGCCGGCGTGGGCGGCGCAGAGATCCTCACCGGGATCGACCTCACCGTCCGCTCCGGCGAGGTCCACGCCATCATGGGCCCCAACGGGTCGGGCAAGTCGACGTTGTCGCACGTGCTCATGGGCAAGCCCGGCTACGAGGTGCTCGGCGGCACGGCCACCCTCGACGGGGTCGACCTCCTGTCCCTGCCTACCTGGGAGCGGGCTACCGCCGGGCTCTTTCTGGCCATGCAGTACCCGGTCGAGGTGCCCGGGGTGCGGGTCATCGACGTGGTCCGTGAGGCGTTCACCGCGGCCGGGCGGCCCGAGGCCGAGCGCACCACCGAGGCCATCGACGCCCTCGTCGCCACCGAGGCCGCTGCCATCGGCTTCGACGACAAGTTCCTGGTGCGGGCCCTCAACGTCGACCTCTCCGGTGGCGAGCGCAAGCGCAGCGAGACGGTGCAGCTCGGCGCCCTCGACCCCCGCATCGCCATCCTCGACGA
>JBBJOU010000337.1:0-3157 GCA_037724305.1 Acidimicrobiales bacterium | reverse complement strand
AGTCCCATGGGGAGCTAGAACGTAGCACTTCGGAGGTGCCTATTCATAGCACCTTACTGCCGCCGCCGCCGGCGGTGGGCTGGCGCTGCTCGGCGGCGGCGATGGCGGCGTCGGTCACGACGGCGCGGCAGATCGGCAGGGCGACGACGAACACCGCACCGGCGGCCCAGAACACGGCCTCGACGCTCCAGACGGTGGCGACCACGCCGCCGAGGGCGGCGCCGAGGGGCGCCGAGCCCCACGCCACCAGCCGGTAGCTGGCGTTGAGGCGACCGAGCCGCGGGGCGGGGACGAGGCGCGGGCGCAGCGACACGGTGATGACGTTCCACACGACGACCAGGCCACCCAGCACCACGAAGGAGGCGGCGATGGCGACGGGCGACACCGTCGCCGCCGGCACGGTGGTGGCCACACCCCACAGCGCGAGGGCGAGGACCAGCACCCGGGCCCGCCCGAGGGCGGCCTCGATCCTCGCCACGAAGGGGCCGACGACGAGCGAGCCGAGCGCACCGGCGGCGATGACCAGGCCGTAGCCGACCTCCGACAGCCCCACCGGACCGGGGTCGACCAATCGGAGCGCCAGCACGGCGGCGGTGGCGGCCGACGCCAGGTTGCCGAGGCCGACGAGCAGGGCCAGGGTCCGCAGGAGTCGATGGCGCCACAGGTAGCGCAGCCCCTCGGCGATGTCGGCCCGCATGCTGGTCGGGGGGCCGGCGCGGGCGACCCGGTGGGAGCCGGCGACGAGGGCGAGGGCGACGGCGGCGACCACGTAGGCGGCTGCGCTGGTGGCCACCGCGGCGGCGGCGGACACGGCCACGACGAGCCCGCCGAGGGGCGGCCCGACGAACTGGTTGGCGCCGAGCTCCACCGCGTAGAGGCGCCCGTTGGCCTGCGACAGGTGGTCGTGGGGCACCAGGGCGGGGACGAGGGACTGGGCCGAGGTGTCGAAGAGGGTCTCGGCGATGCCGAGGGCGAAGCCGACCACGGCGAGCAGGGCGATCGTCTCGTGTCCGGTGGCGACGGCCACGGCCAGGCCGGCCAGCACCACCGCCCGCGCCACCGACGCGCCGAGCATCGTGCGGCGCCGGTCGAGGCGGTCGGAGAGAGCACCGGCGGGGAGGGCGAACACCAACCACGGCAGGCGCTGGGCCAGCGCCACCACCGCCACCGCGCCCGGCTCCCGGGTGATCCCCACGGCGATGAGCGGCATCCACGCCTGCAGGGCGCCGTCGGCGAGGTTCGAGAACCCCGAGGCGACCATGAGCCGACGGAACGGTGTCGGCAGCGCCATCGGCACAGCCTGACACTCGGAACGTCGTCACGCCGGTGCCCGGCCGACCCGGCGAGTGGCCTCGAAAGACGTTCGGCGCCCCCCGATGGGCGCACGTACGCTTCGGGCATGGACGCCAGCGACGGCAAGCCCCACCACCTGAAGCCGATGAGCCACGAGGTCACCGACGGGCCGGCGCGGGCGCCGGCGCGGGCGATGCTGCGCGCCGTGGGCATGGGCGACGGCGACTGGGACAAGGCCCAGGTGGCGGTGGCGTCGTCGTGGAACGAGGTGACCCCGTGCAACCTGCCGCTCGACCGCCTGGCCAAGCGGGCGAAGGACGGTGTGCGCGAGGCCGGCGCCTTCCCCCTCGAGTTCACCACCATCGCCGTCTCGGACGGGATCTCCATGGGCCACGAGGGGATGCGGGCGTCGCTCGTGTCGCGCGAGGTGATCGCCGACTCGGTCGAGACGATGATGCACGCCGAGCGCTTCGACGCCCTGGTCAGCCTCGCCGGTTGCGACAAGAGCCTGCCTGGCATGTTGATGGCCACCGCCCGCCTCGACCTACCGTCGGTGTTCGTCTACGGCGGCACGATCCTGCCCGGCGAGCACGAGGGCCGTGCGCTCGACATCGTCAGCGTCTTCGAGGCGGTCGGGGCCCATGCCACCGGCGCTATCACCGACGCGCAGCTGCGCGACATCGAGTGCGGTGCCTGTCCGAGCGAGGGCAGCTGCGCCGGCATGTACACGGCCAACACCATGGCGACGGCGGCCGAGGCCATCGGCATGATGCTCCCCGGCTCGGCCACCGCCCCCGCCCCGGACCTCCGGCGCGACGACATGGCCTACTCGTCCGGCCAGGCGGTCGTGCGCCTGCTCGAGCTCGACCTCCGCCCCCGGCGCATCATGACCAAGGAGGCGTTCGAGAACGCCATCGCCGTGGTCATGGCCCTGGGCGGCTCGACCAACGCGGTCCTCCACCTCCTGGCCATCGCCTACGAGGCCCGGGTCGAGCTCGAGCTGGGTGACTTCAACCGCATCGCCGCCCGGGTGCCCCACCTCGCCGACATGCGTCCGGCGGGGAAGTTCCACATGGTCGACCTCGACCGCGTCGGCGGCGTGCCCATGGTCATGCGCCACCTGCTCGAGGCCGGGCACATCCACGGCGACTGCCTGACCGTCACCGGGCGCACCGTCGCCGAGAACCTCGCCGCCATCGACCCGCCGCCGCCCGACGGCGCCGTCGTCCACCCGCTCGACCTGCCCGTCCACGCCATGGGCGGCATCGCCACGCTGTCCGGCTCGTTGGCGCCGAAGGGGGCGGTGGTCAAGGTCGCCGGCATCACCTTCGAGCGCTTCGACGGCACCGCCCGGGTGTTCGACGGCGAGGACGGCGCCATGGAGGCCGTCCTCACCGGCACCATCGTCCCCGGTACTTGTGTGGTCATCCGCTACGAGGGCCCCAAGGGCGGACCGGGGATGCGCGAGATGCTGGCCGTCACCGGCGCCATGAAGGGCGCCGGCCGCGGCGGCGACTGCGCCCTGGTGACCGACGGTCGGTTCTCGGGCGGCACCCACGGCTTCTGCATCGGTCACGTCGCCCCCGAGGCGGTCGACGGTGGCCCCATCGCCCTCGTGCGCGACGGCGACCGCATCGTCATCGACGTGGCCGCCCACACGATCGAGCTCGACGTGGCCGACGACGAGCTCGACCGCCGCCGCGCCGAGCTCGTCCACCCCACCCCCCGCTACACCCGCGGCGTCCTCGCCAAGTACGCCCGCCTCGCCGCCGGCGCCGAGCTCGGCGCCGTCACCGTCGCCTGACTCTCTACTCGTCGTCCGGGAGGGTGACATAGAGGCGGGGGTCGGCGACGATGCGGCGGT
>JBBJOU010000336.1:0-3157 GCA_037724305.1 Acidimicrobiales bacterium | reverse complement strand
CCTTGGCCTCGGCCACAAGGTCGGCTGCGCTCTTGGTCATGGTGTCCACCTTCCCGCATTGACGCCACCTCGACGTCACGGCCATCCTCCCGGCCGCGACGAGGTGTGTCAACACCCCGTGCGGCCGCTCGGCGGACGGCGGTGCGGTGACGACGAGTCGAAGGTTCGTACGGCGCCGTACGGCTGTGTCCTGACGGTCGGCGCCCTTCCTGGCTACCGTCCCGGCGGTGACCGGCACCGGACCCGAACGGCCCGTCGACCTGCTCGTCGAGGGGGCGCTGCTGGTGGCGACCATGGACGGCAAACGCCGCGAGCTGGCCGGCGGATGGGTGGCCTGCACCGACGGGTTCGTCGCCGCCGTGGGGGCCGTCGGCGACCCGGCGCCGCCGGCCCGGCGGGTGCTGCGCGCGGAGGGTTGCCTGGTCACGCCGGGGCTCGTCAACACCCACCACCACATCTTCCAGAACCTCACCCGGGCCCACGGGCCGGCGGTGAACGGGTCGTTGTTCGAGTGGCTCACCACCCTGTACCCGCTGTGGGCCCGCCTCGACGAGGAGGCCGCCTACCTGTCGGCGTGGGTCGGCCTGGCCGAGCTCGCCCTCGGCGGGTGCACGACGACGACCGATCACCTCTACGTGCACCCGGCCGGCGCCGGCGACCTGATCTCGGCCGAGATCGCGGCAGCGGTCGAGCTCGGCTTCCGCTTCCACCCCACGCGGGGGTCGATGAGCCTGTCGCAGAAGGAGGGCGGGCTGCCACCGGACGAGGTGGTGCAGGACGACGACGAGATCCTGGCCGACTCCGAGCGCCTGGTGAAACGGCACCACGACCCGGCACCGGGGGCGATGGTGCGCATCGCCCTCGCCCCCTGCTCACCGTTCTCCGTCACCCCCGAGCTCATGCGGCGCACCGCCGAGCTGGCCGAGCGCCTCGACGTCCGCCTCCACACCCACCTCGCCGAGGACCGTGACGAGGACGCCTTCTGCCGGGAGCGCTTCGGCAACCGCCCCCTCGAGCAGTTCGAGGCGGTGGGGTGGGGGAGCGACCGGGCGTGGGTCGCCCACTGCGTCTACCCCGACGAGGCCGAGATCGCCCGCCTCGGCGCCTGGGGCACCGGCGTCGCCCACTGCCCGAGCTCCAATGCGCTCATCGGCGCCGGCCTCGCCCCGATCGTCGAGCTGCGGGCGGCCGGCGTGCCGGTGGGCATCGGCTGCGACGGGTCGTCGTCGACCGACTGCGCCTCGCTCTGGCTGGAGACCAGGGGCGCCCTGCTGCTGGGCCGCCTGCGGGGCGGGCCGTCGGCCATGAGCGCGCGCGACGCTCTCGAGATGGCCACCCTCGGCTCGGCGGCGTGCCTCGGCCGCACCGGCGAGCTCGGGGTGCTGGCGCCGGGTGCGGCCGCCGACCTGGTGGCGTGGCGCCTCGACGGCATTCGCTTCGCCGGCGCCGTCAGCGACCCGGTGGAGGCGTGGCTGCGCTGCGGCCCGGTGGCGGCCCACCACACCGTCGTCGCCGGCCGGGCCATCGTCGAGGACGGTCAGCTCACCGCCGGCGGCGTCGAGGACGTTCTCGCCCGCCACCGGGCGGCGGCGATCCGCATCCAGGGCCTCGAACGCTGACGGGCGCGCCCCACCCATCTCGACGATCAGGGCGCCTTCCAGCTCCGCGGCGCCGTCGACGACGTGGCCGAGGCTCTCGGCGTCAGCCGCTTCACCATCTACAACTACCTCAACGCGAGGGATGGCCAGGGGTGAACCCCGACTGCGGTCGGGGCGCTCAGGCGGTGGGCGGGGACTCGCGGTCGCGGTCGGCCAGGTCGTCGACGCCGTCGGTGGCGGTGGCAGCGGCGCCCCGCTGGTAGGCGGCCCGGCCGACGAGGTGAGCACCGATGGGGGCGGTGACGAACTGCAGTGCGAGCACCAGGACGAGCTTGGCCACGGCGTCGGCGCTCTCGACGCGGAGCATGGTCCCGAGGAACACGAGGGTGAGGCCGAGGGTGGCGGGCTTGGTGGCGGCGTGCATTCGGGCGAAGAGACCGTCGAAGCGCACCAGCCCGATCCCGGCGATGACGGCGAGTCCGGCGCCGGCCAGCAACAGGACCGCGGCGATGGCATCGACGACGGTCATGTGCCGCGTCGCTCGATGAAGCGGGCGACCGTCACGGTCCCGACGAAGCCGAGGAGCGAGGCCACGACGAGGACGTCGAGGTAGGTGCCGTCACCGGTGCGGGCGGCGCCCACGGCGATGCCGGCGCCGACCACGACGAGGAGGGCGTCGAGGGCGACGATGCGGTCGGCGATGGTGTCGGACCGCAGAAGGCGCACCATGCAGAGCGCGGCGGCGACGGCGAGGCCACCCAGGGTGATGGTCGTGACGGCCGTCATGGCTCTCCTTCGTGATCAGGGACGCCGGCTCCGGGGCCGGCCGACGATGACAGGGTCGAGCCGTCGGCGGAAGCCTGGTCGAGCAGGCGGATGGCCTCGGGGCCGCCGAAGGCGCGGATGGCCAGGGCTTCGAAGCGCAGCACGGCACGGTGGACGTCCTCGACGCGGCGGAGGTGCAGCACGTGGACGTAGAGGACCACAGGGTCGTCGTCGACCTCGAGGGTGAGGGTGCCGGGGGTCAGGCTGATGGCGTTGGCGACCAGGGCGACCACCCCTCGCGAGCACCCGCGCACGGGCACGGCGACGATGCCCTGGTTGATCCTGTTGGTCGGTGTGACCACCTCCCAGGCCACCACCGCGCTGGCCTTCACCAGCTCGACGAGGAAGACGCCCAGGAAGCGGAGGGCGGCGAGCGGGCGCAGCGGGGCGTCGCCGGTGTCCAGGGGGAAGCGGGCGACGATCAGCCCGCCGACGGCGAAGCCGGAGAGGACGTTGGCCGGGGTGAGGTCGCCCCACAGCGCCACCCAGGTGACGACGAGGATGACGAGGAGCGGCAGGCGGCGCTTCATCGATCGAGCACCTCCTCGACGTAGGCGGAGGGGTCGAGGAGCCCGGCGGCGGCCCGCTCGGCGAGGTGGTATATCGGACCTGACGCCCCGGCGATCACCAGGCTCAGGACCACGAGCCCGGCGACCGGCGCCCACATGCCCACCGGGGCCCGCCGATGGACCACGTCGGCGTCGTGGCGCACCGCGAGGGCGACCGCGCCCGCC
>JBBJOU010000335.1:0-3159 GCA_037724305.1 Acidimicrobiales bacterium | reverse complement strand
AGGTCGCCGAGAAGAGGGTGTCGTCGAGCTCGTGGTAGTAGGTCGGGGCCTCGTCACGGTCGGGCACTGACGCCACCAGCTCGTCGATGTCGGCGCGCATCTCGGCCACCAGGTCGGCGGCCTCGTCCTCGTGGCCGGTGGTGATGCCGAGCTGGGCGATCTGGTCGTAGGTGTCGTCGAGCACGACGGCCGACTCATGGACGAGCACCTCGGCGTCGACCGCCTCGAGGCCGGTGATGATGTCGTCGGGGAGGCCCGAGGCCACCACCAGGTCGGGCTCGAAGTCGATGATCGCCTCGAGGTTGGGCTCGAAGCCGGAGAGGTCGGTGACGGGGACGTCGGCGGGGAAGTCCGACTGGTCGTCGACGGCGACCACCTGCTCGCCGGCCCCGATGGCGAAGAGGATCTCGGTGGCCGTCGGCGACAGCGACACGATCCGCTCCGGGACGGCGTCGTCGGGGTCGGCGTCATCGGTCGCGTCGCCGGTGGGGGCGTCGGTGGCGGGGGCGTCGCCGGCGGGGCCGTCGGTGCCCGGCGAACCGGACTCGGTGGCGTCGTCGTCGGCGCAGGCGGCGAGGCCGGCGGACGCGAGGGCGCCGAGCAGGGCGGCGGCGATGGCGGTCTTGGCGGGCATGGGTGGTTCCTCCTGTCGGTCGAGGGTGGATCACGCTCGACGACAGGCCAGGCCCGTCGTGCGAACCGCGCCTCTCCTCGGGGCTGGTTCGTCACGCTGGCGACAGGCGACCTGGCTCGCCCCGGTCGGACCGGGGACCACAGTTGCGGGACAGCGCCGGATTCACACCGGCTTCGCTGGCGTCAGCAGACGTCGGCACCGTACCCCGGCCGGCGTCGACCCGCCACCGTGCGCCGCTAGGAGTCCTTGTCGGTCACGCCGGCCGAGTCGAAGGTCGCCATCTCGGCGAGGACGCGGGCGGCCGCTTCGAGCACGCCGAGGGCGAGGCAGGCGCCGCTGCCCTCGCCGAGACGCATGCCGAGGTCGAGCACGGGCTCGAGCCCGAGGGCGTGGAGCACGGCGGTGGCGCCCGGTTCGGTGGACCGGTGCCCGGCGATGCAGCGGTCGACGACCCCCGGCACCATGCGCTCGGCGACGAGCAGGGCGGCATCGGCGATCACGCCGTCGACCACCACCGGCACACCGGCGGCGGCACCACCGACGACGAAGCCGACGAGGGCGGCGATCTCGAGGCCGCCCACCGCGGCGAGCGTGGCCTCCGGTCCGGCGGCGACGGCGGCGGCGTGGCGGGCCAGCGCCGTGCGGACGACCGCCACCTTGCGGGCGAGGCCGTGGTCGTCGACGCCGGTACCCCGACCGGTGACCGCCACCGGGTCGCGTCCGAGCATGGCGGCGATCAGCGCGGCGGCGGCCGTCGTGTTGGCGATGCCCATCTCGCCGGTCACCAGTGTCCGGGCGCCGCCGGCCACCAACTCGGCGGCGACGGCGGCGCCGACGTCGAGGGCGGCCCGGCACTCCTCGGCGGTCATGGCCGCCTCCACCGTCATGTCGGCCGTCCCGGCACGTATCGCCCGCCGCACCACGGTGGCCGGGAGGTCGTCGGGCAGGGGCGTGGCCACCCCCACGTCGACCACGGTGACCGACGCGCCGGCCTGGTGGGCCAGCACGTTGATGGCGGCGCCCCCGGCGGCGAAGGTGGCGACCATCTGGGCGGTGACCTCCGGTGGCCACGGCGAGACGCCCTGGGCGACCACCCCGTGGTCGGCGGCGAAGATCGCCACCGCCGCCGGGCGCGGCACCGGCGGCGGGCAGGCCCCGGCGATCGCCGCCAACTGGATGCCGAGCGACTCGAGACGCCCGAGCGAACCGCGAGGCTTGGTCAGCTGGTCCTGGCGGGTCGTCGCATCGGCGGCGGCGCCGGTGTCGAGGGGACGGACCGCGGCGGCGGCGGTGGCGAACGCTCCCTGGTCAGCGGTCATGCACCAGCATGGCCGCGATGGCGCCGAGCGTGGCCGCCAACGCCCACGACACGTCGGCCGACAGGCGGACGGCGGCGGCGATGTCGGCCACCGCCGGCGGTCGGCCGTCGCCGAGCGGCGGACGGTGCTCGACGCGTGCGCCGTAGCGCGCCTCGCCGCCGAGGCGGAGGCCGAGGGCGGCGGCGAAGGCGGCCTCGGCCACCCCGGCGTTCGGCGAGGGATGGGCGGGGGCGTCCCGGCGCACGGCGGTGATGACAGCCCGGGCGCAACGGGGCCGCACCGCGGCGACCAGGAGGGCGGTGGTGCGGGCCGGCACCCAGGCCACGGCGTCGTCGAGGCGGGCACTGGCCCAACCGAAGCGCAGGTAGCGGGGACTGCGGTGGCCGACCATCGAGTCGAGGGTGGAGACCGCCTTGTGGGCCGCGGCACCGGGTGCGCCGAGGGCGGCGCCCCACAGGGCGGGGGCGACGACGGCGTCGACGGTGTTCTCGGCGACCGACTCGACCACGGCCCGGGCGATGGCGGAAGCGCCGAGGGTCGACGGGTCCCGCCCGACCAGCGACGGGAGGGCGGCCCGCGCCCCGTCGATGTCGCCGGCGTCCAGGTGGGCGGCGACGACGAGGGCGGTGTCGCCGAGCATCCGCCCGGCCACGCAGATCGCGGTGGCCGCAGTGGTGCTGCGCAGTGCGGCACCGGATGCGGCGCCGACGGTGATGCCGAGCGCGGCGTGGACGACGCCGGCGCGTCGGTCGTCGGCGTAGGTGTGGCGCTCGAGCGTGGCGAGGACTCGGCCGAGCAGGGCGACCGGGTGGGGCACCCAGGACGGCGGCTCGCCGAACACCCGGTCGAGGGCGATGCCGGCGGCGGCACCGGCCAGGCGCCGCGCCGGTGGGCCCATCACCATCTGCTGGTGGCGACGACAAGGCCGACGGTCTCGGCCACCACGCCGGCGGCGCCGACGACGTCGCCGGTCACGCCGCCCAGGCGGCGCCGGCCGAGGGCGACGACGGCGGCGGCGGCGAGCCCGGCGGCGAGGACGGCCGCCACCGCCACCGCCGGCGCGTCCGCCAGGACGGCGAGCGTCAGCGGCAGGACACCGGCGACCGCCAGCACCGGGAGGCGGGGCCCGCCCAGGAAGGCGGTGCCGAGGCCGCCCCCGACATAGGGGACCGCGACCAGCGCCACCGCCATGGCGCCGCGCGACGC
>JBBJOU010000334.1:0-3168 GCA_037724305.1 Acidimicrobiales bacterium | reverse complement strand
TGGTCGATCAACGGCAACTGACGACCGCTGTCAGAGCAGTCGTTGCATGACCACGACGTCGAGCCAGCGGCCGAACTTGCGGCCGATCTCCCGCTCGGTGCCGACCTCGGTGAAGCGGTGGGCGGCGTGGAGGGCGATCGAGGCGGCGTGGCCGCCGACGATACGGGCCATCACGGCATGGAAGCCGTGGGCGGTGGCGACGGTGACCAGCTCGGCCAACAGCAGACCACCCACGCCGCGACCCTGGGCGTCGGCGCGCACGTAGACCGAATCCTCGACCGAGGTGGCGTACGCCGGTCGGTCGCGGTACGGCGAGAGCGACCCGAAGCCGACCACCGAGTCATCGTCGGCGACGGCCACCAGCACGGCGTGGGCGCCGGCGCGGGCGCGTTGCCACGCCAACTGCTCCTCCAGGGAGCGGGGCCGAAGGTCGAAGGTGACCGTCGAGCCGAGTACCTCCGGGTTGTAGATGGCCCTGATGGCCTCCGCGTCGGCTTCCGTCGCCCGCCTGACCCGCACGGTGCTCGTTCTAGCGAACCGGGCCCGTCGCCGGCGCCGTCGGCCGGCCTTCGTCGGGGCGGGTCCGCGCCGCCTACCGGCGGTTGGCGGCCGGAGCGGCGACGGTCGCCGCCGGCTCGATGATGGACAGGGCACCGGTGAGGGCCTCGAGGCGGGCCCAACTGGCGACGTCCTCGTCGTCGGTGAGGTAGACGAGCTGCGGCGCACCCGAGGTGTGGCTCAGGAGCTCGAGCAGCGCCGGCTTGGCCGTCCGGTCGATCGCCGCGAAGGGGTCATCGAGGAGCAGGGGATAGCTCTCGGCGCCGCCACCGAGGCGGCGGAGCTCGGCCAGGCGCCCGACGAGCATCCGGGCCAGGTCGGTGGTGGCGTCGTCGTCCGCTTCGGCCGGGTCGTTGGCCAACGTGGCGTGGGTGGTGATGTCGATGCGGACGCGGGCGGCGGCGGCCACCTCCTCGCGGCGCTCGCGGGCCCACTCGACCGACACGTCCCCGGCGACCTCCCGCCAGCGGGCGAGTGCTCGGTGGTTGGTCTCGGCGGCGACGAGCAGGCGGCGCCGTCCGGCCTCGTCGGAAAGCATCCCGTTGACTCGCTGGAGGTGAAAGCCCAGGTAGGAGGAGGCGCCGACGCCAGCGAGAGCGGTGCGCTCGGCGCGGCGGGCCCGCTCGAGGCGTCCCCGGGTCACGACCGAGATCAGCATGGCCAGCAGGGCCACGAACACCGAGACGAGCGCGGCGAGGCGGGCGTCGAGCAGCACGGCACCCACCGCGCCCGCACCGCACAGGGCGCTCAGCGCCAAGGTGACCTTGCGGAACCGCTCGTGGCGGGCCTGGGCCGCTTGGGCCCGACCGTGGCGGGCTTCCACCTGCTCGACCATGGTGACGTCCTCGGGGGCCGAACCCAAGGCCTCCGCCTCGGTCCGCAGCGCCTCGTCGGTGGCGCTGACGGTGTCGGCGGCCGCCCAGAGCTCCTGGGGGTCGGCGGCGGCGAGGCGGCGCACGAGCGCCGCACCGAGGCTGGCGGAGGTGAGGTCGGTCGCCCCGAAGCGCAGGCGGCGACGAGCGGTGGCGCGGTCGAGCCCGCTCGGCGCCAAGAGGTCGACGCCCCCGTCGTCGGCCCGGAACGCATCGGTGACCTCGACCAACCCGTCGACGTCGACCACCCGGCTCCGCGCCGCGGCGGGGCGGGCGACGGCCAGGCGCCGGCCGCCGTCGTCGACGACCTCGAGGTGGAGCCCGGAGCGGCCGCCGCTGAGGGCGCCCTGGAGCTCTGCGATCAGTCCGTCGCGCTCGAGCGGCCCGACGCCGGCGACGACGGTCAGACGTGGGTGCAGCTCCAGGGTGCAGGTACGACCCTCCGCCTCGATGACCAACCGCTCGAAACGCATGTTCCTCGATCGGCAGCGCCGAGGCGGAACTGAGCACCGGCCGGCACCGGTGAAGCGCTTGGAGGGGTCCGCGGCGCCCCGCTAGCGTCGACGCCTCGCCCCCTTAGCTCAGTCGGCAGAGCACAGCCATGGTAAGGCTGGTGTCGTGGGTTCGATTCCCACAGGGGGCTCGCACGGTGGCGCGACCTCCGGTCGCTCCACGGCGCTCCTGGCGGCGTAGCTCAGTCGGTCAGAGCACTCGGCTCATAATCGAGGTGTCGCCGGTTCGATCCCGGCCGCCGCCACCCACACGGGGGGGCTTCGCCCCCCCGTGGACCCCACCTTTCCCTTCGTGTTTCGTCGCAGCGGGGTCGCGGCACTAGGTTCATCGGTCCCCTCAGGAGGCCCCGGGGGGACACGGGGGCGGAGCCCCCGTGTGACCCTTGACAAGCGAGCAGACGATGGCTGACAAGCAGAAGATCCGTATCCGCCTGAAGGCGTACGACCACGAGCTCATCGACCAGTCGACGAAGAAGATCGTCGAGACGGTGGTGCGCACCCAGGCCACGGTTCGGGGCCCGATCCCGCTGCCGACCGAGAAGCATCGCTTCACCGTCATCCGCTCGCCGCACAAGGACAAGGACAGCCGGGAGCACTTCGAGATGCGCATCCACAAGCGCCTGCTCGACATCATCGAGCCCACGCCGAAGACGGTCGACTCCCTCCAGCGCCTCGACCTCCCCGCCGGCGTCGACATCGAGATCAAGATCCAACAAGTCTGAGCCCCTCGCTCGTTCCCGGGAACCGATTGACCTGAGTGGCCCGTTGAGGGGCGGTAGGGTCGGGCGTTTCCCTGAGGGCAGAGCAGGAGTGGCGGGCATGAGCGACACCGGGACCGGCGGGAGCGGTGACATCGGGGTGCCCGGGGTGGCGGACCTGGTGGAGTTGGGCCAGACGGCCGCGGCGACGACCTACCGGGGGATCGACCAGGGGTCGGGCCGCTCGGTGGTGGTGAAGGTGCTGGAGGTGGCGGCGACGCCGGAGGTGCGGGCTCGCTTCGACTACGACCAGGGCCAGATCGGATCCTTGCTCGACCATCCCGGCATCCTGGCGGTGCACCGCCACGGCTACACCCCGGACGGGCGCCCGTGGTTCGTCGCCGAGGACGCCACCGGCGGGACCATGGCCGACCGCGTCGGCACCCTCGACGGTCCCGGCGTGCTGGCCCTCGGCATCGCGCTGGCTGGGGCGCTCGAGAGCGCCCACCGCCTCGAGGTGGTGCACGG
>JBBJOU010000333.1:0-3178 GCA_037724305.1 Acidimicrobiales bacterium | reverse complement strand
GACCAAGGCGCGGATCGCCCGCGGCCACGCCAAGGTCGCCGACCTGCGGGCCGATGGCCTGCACAAGCTGACCACCCGGCTGGCCACGACCTACGGGACCGTCGTCGTCGAGGACCTCAACGTGGCGGGTATGACGAAGCGGCCCAAGCCGGTCGCTGACCCCGACCGCCCGGGTGCCTTCCTGGCCAACCGAGCAGCGGCCAAGGCCGGCCTCAACCGGGCCATCCTGGACGCCGCCCCGGCCGAGCTGCGTCGCCAGCTGAGCTACAAGTGCACCTGGTACGGCGCCCGCCTGGTGACAGCCGGGCGCTTCTACCCCAGCTCCAAGACCTGTTCGGCGTGTGGGACAGTGAAAGCCAAGCTGTCTCTGGCCGAGCGGGAGTACGGCTGCGACACATGCGGTCTGGTCATCGACCGTGACCTCAACGCAGCGCTCAACCTGGCGGCTCTGGCCGCCGGCATCTCCACCGTCGCCGGGAGTGGCCCGGAGACCCGAAACGCACGCACCGGGACGCTCCCACCGCGTGAAGCCGGCACCGGGCAACCGGACAAGACCGGCACCGCCTCCCTGGAAGAGGCTCCTGCTCCGTCTCTCATCGGATGACAGATGACAGAATCAGGAACGGTTCCCCCCAACGTCCTCCGGAGCCGTGCGCCGCTCCCGGTGGTCCTTGGCGGCGCCTTCGAGAGGCTCGACCTCGAGGACCAGGCCGTCGATGGCAGCAACGCGGACCGGGGCGCCCGCGGCGATGGGGGTGGCGCGGTTGGTACGGGCTCGCCAGGGGGCGTCGCGCACCATCACGATGCCGTCGGGGTCGACCGCCCCACGCGCCTCGCCCTCCTCGCCGAGCATCCACTCCCGCCCGATGGTGGGTGTCGAGAACCGGGTGCGGACCATGGCGGGCATGCCGCCGAGCATGGCCACCCCCACGCCGAGGACGCCGACGAGCAGGGTGATCCACGACAGCGACACGCCGTCGCCGAACAGCAGGAGTGAGCCGACGACGAACGACACGGTGGCGATGGCCGTCCACGCCCGCGGCACACCCGTCTGCACGTCGACGCCATAGCCGAACATGGCGACGACGAGCAGGGCGACGGCGACGGGCGAGGTGGGCAGCACGGCGAGGCCGTAGGCGCCCAGGATCAGCGACCCGGCACCGACCACGCCGGCCACGCCGACGCCGGCGGTGAACAGCTCGAAGAGGATGAGCGCCATGCCCAGCACGAACAGCAGGTAGGCCACCGGCGGGCTGGCCACGGTGTGCAGCAGCTGGGGGGCGAGGGGGAGCTGGGCGAAGCGGGTGCGGGTGATCGGCTCGCGGCGCGTCTCGTCGCCGTCGGCGATCTCCCGGCTCTCGACGCCGGGGATGTTGACGATGAAGTCGCCGATGGTGGCGGCCTCGAGGTCGGCGAGGTCGACGAGGTCGCGGTCCAACGCCACCGACGGGCTGACCCGGCCCGACGGTGTGTCGAGGCGGCTCTCGGGGGCCAGCCCGCTGAGCTCAGCCGCGGCGACGAGCTCGGCCGCCTCGTCGCCGGCCTGGCTGCCGGCGGGGCCGACCCAGGCGGCGACGACGACCGGCGACGACGAGAGACGTTCGATGAGCTCGTCGAAGCGGTCGTCGGCCAGCACCGAGCCCGGGCTGTCGAGTTGCAGGACGAGGGCGACGGAGCCCTCCTCCTCGGCGGTGTCGAGGGCGGCGGTGACGAAGCGGGCGACGACCGGGTCGATCAGCCCGGTGACCTCGATGACGTCGACGGAGCCACCCGCCGCCGGCGCGCCGGCGTCGTCGTCACCATCCTGGCCGGCGGCGGGCGCGACGAGCGCGAGTAGTGCGGCGCTCGTCACCAGCAGTGCCCCGGTGAACAGCCTGGCTAGGGTTCGCACGTCGGATTCCTCACCTCGGGAAGCGTTCGGTTGGATCCAGCGACGTTTTTCGCGCAGTCCCGGTTGGTCATCGTCGCCGGGAAGGGCGGGGTCGGCAAAACCGTGGTCACCGCCGCGCTCGCCCGGGCGGCGTCGCTGGCCGGCCACTCCGCGCTCGTGGTGGAGGTCGAGGGGTCGTCGGGACTGGGCGGGCACTTCGGCCGCCCGCCGCTCACCTACGACGAGGTGGAGCTGCTGGCGGCCGGGGCCGACGGGACGGAGGGCTGGGTGCGGGGGCGGGCCGTCACCGCCGATGCCGCCCTGCTCGAGTACCTGCGGGAGCACGGGTTGGCCCGCGTCTCCAAGCGCCTGCTCGCCTCCGGCGTCCTCGACGTGGTGTCCACCGCGGCACCGGGCCTGCGCGACATCCTGGTGCTGGGCAAGGTGAAGGCACTGGAGCGCGAGGGCGGCGCCGATGTCGTCCTGCTCGACGCCCCCGCCGCCGGCCATGCCATCACCTTCCTGCTGTCGGCCCGGGGCCTGCTCGACGCCATCAACGTCGGTCCCATCAACGCCCAGGCGCGCGACGTCCTGGAGCTGCTCACCGACCCCAGCCGCTGCCAGGTGATGCTCGTCGCCCTGCCCGAGGAGACGCCCGTCAACGAGTTGGTCGACACCGCCTTCCACCTCGAGGACCGCGTCGGCGTCGCCCTCGGCCCCGTCGTGGTCAACGCCCTCCTACCGGCCACCGGCGACCTCGCCGTCGACCCGACGACCGCCGCCGCCGAGGCGGGCGTCACGCTGCGCCCCGGGGAGGCCGACGCCCTGGCCGCCGCCGCCGCCTTCCGCCGCGACCGCAGCGCGATGCAGGCCGAGCAGCTCGCCCGCCTGGCCGAGGCCCTGCCCCTGCCCCAGCTGCACCTCCCGTTCCTCTTCAGCGCGGGCCTCGGTCCCGCCGAGCTCGACGTCCTGGCCCGGGCCCTCCTCGACGGCCTCGCCACCGTGCCGGCGCCGGCGGGCACCGGAGGATGACCGAAACGGAGTTGAGCCTCAGCCAGCTCGTCGAGCACGCCGAGATCATCATCTGCTGCGGCTCCGGCGGCGTGGGCAAGACCACCACGGCGGCGGTGATCGCCCTCGAGGCCGCCCGCCGGGGGCGCACGGCCGCCGTCGTGACCATCGACCCGGCCAAGCGCCTGGCCAACGCCATGGGCCTGGCCGGCCTGGCCAACACCCCCAGCGAGGTGCCGGGCGACTGGCCCGGCGAGCTGTGGGCCCTGATGCTCGACACGAAGTCGACCTTCGACG
>JBBJOU010000332.1:0-3190 GCA_037724305.1 Acidimicrobiales bacterium | reverse complement strand
TCCGGCCTCATCGGGTCCGCCCTCGTCCGCTCGCTGCGGGACGACGGCCACGACGTGGTCCGGGTCGTCCGGTCGGGGTCGGCCGGCGACGGCGACGCCACGACCGTCGCCTGGGACCCGATGCAGGGAACGATCGACGCCGCCGGTCTCGAGGGTGTGGAGGCGGCCGTCCACCTGGCCGGGGCCGGGATCGGCGACGAGCGGTGGAGCGACGACCGCAAGCGGGTGATCCTCGAGAGCCGCACGAAGGGAACGGCGCTCCTGGCCCGCACGCTCGCCGGGCTGGCGGCGCCGCCGGCGGTGCTGCTGTCGGGCTCGGCGGTCGGGTACTACGGCGATCGGGGCGACGAGGTCTGCACCGAGACCTCGCCGGCCGGCACCGGCTACCTGGCCGAGGTGTGCGAGTCCTGGGAGGCGGCGGCCACCCCCGCCGTCGAGGCCGGCATCCGCACCGCCTTCCTGCGCACCGGCATCGTGCAGACGAAGGCCGGCGGCGCCCTCAAGAAGACCCTGCCCCTGTTCAAGCTCGGCCTGGGCGGTCGCTTCGGCAGCGGGAAGCAGTGGTGGAGCTGGATCTCGCTCGCCGACGAGGTCGGCGCCATCCGCCACCTCCTCGACCACGACGTCAGCGGACCGGTCAACCTCACCGCCCCGGCACCGGTCACCAACGCCGAGTACACCTCGACGCTGGGTTCGGTGCTGGGCCGCCCGACCGTGCTCCCGGTGCCGAGCTTCGGGCCGAAGCTGCTCCTCGGGGCCGAGGGGGCGAAGGCCGTGCTGCTCGACGGCCAGCGGGCGGTGCCGGCGGTGCTCGAGCGCGAGGGCTACTCCTTCCGCCACCCGACCCTCGAGGCGGCGCTGCGGGCCGAGCTCAGTCGGTGACCTCGACGCCCTTCCAGAAGGCCACGTGGTCCCTGATCTCGGCCGCCTCGGGCTTGGGCTCGGGGTAGTACCAGGCGGCGTCGGTGTTCCGGTCGTCGCCGGCCACAACGGTGGAGTAGCTGGCCGTGCCCTTCCAGGGGCAGACCGAGGTGGTGGCGGAGGGCTCGAGGGTGCCGGCGACGATCGAGTCGGGCGGGAAGTAGTGGTTCCCCTCGACGACGACGGTGGCGTCGCTCTCGGCCAGGACGGTGCCGTTCCAGGTGGCGCGCATGGCCTCCATGGTGCCAGGGTCGAGAGCCGTGAACATCTCGGGGGCCTCGGCCATCGTCACCGGCGGCGCATCGGGCCTCGGGGAGGCCACCGCCCGCCTGCTCGCCGCCCGGGGCGCCCTGGTCGTCGTCGCCGACCTGCAGGCGGACAAGGGCGAGGCCGTCGCCACCGACGTGGGCGGGATCTTCGCCCCCACCGACGTCACCGACACTGGGCAGGTGATCGCCGCCGTCGAGGCGGCATCGGAGCTGGGCCCGCTGCGGGTGCTGGTCAACTGCGCCGGTATCGGCTGGCCCCAGCGCACGATCGGCCGTGACGGCGCCTACGAGTCGGCCCACGACCTCGACATCTTCGCCAAGGTCATCCAGATCAACCTGATCGGCACCTTCAACTGCATCCGCCTGGCCGCCACCGCCATGAGCCGCACCGAACCCCTCGATGCCTACGGCGAACGCGGCGCCATCGTCAACACCGCCTCGGTGGCCGCCTACGACGGCCAGATCGGCCAGGCCGCCTACTCGGCGTCCAAGGGCGGCGTCGTCGGCATGACCCTGCCGATCGCCCGTGACCTCAGCGTGGTCGGCATCCGGGTCAACACCATCGCCCCCGGCCTGATCGACACCCCGATCTACGGCCAGGGTGAGCAGTCGGAGGCGTTCAAGGAGAAGCTGCGTCGCGACGTGCTCTTCCCCGACCGTCTCGGCACGGCCGAGGAGTTCGCCACCATGGCGGTCGAGCTGGTCACCAACAGCTACATGAACGCCGAGTCGCTCCGGGTCGACGGGGGCGTGCGCATGCAGCCGAAGTAGTTCAGGTGACGGGGGGGAAGTAGGGCGCCGAGCACGGGGCCGACCACAGCCGGCGGAGTTCGGCGTCGGTGCGGGCGACGGAGATCGAGCAACCGGCGGTGTCGGCGGTGGTGACGAGCTCGGCCACCAGGGGGCGGTACGGGACGAGGCCGGCGGCGCGGAGGCGGGCGTCGACGCGGCGGTGAACGACGAGGAGCTGGAGCAGCGGCGTGGCGCCGAAGCCGTTGACCAGCACGAGGACGTCGGGATCCTCGGCGGCGGCGAGATCGGCGAGCAGGCGGTCGACGACGTGGTCGACCAGCTCGTCGGCGGGGCCCATGGCGATGCGACCGGCACCCCCTTCGCCGTGCACGCCCGAGCCCACCAGCACCTCACCGGCGGGCACCTCGGCCATGCGCCGGCCGGTCAGGGGGGAGGTCCCGGCGGCGACGGTGAGGGCGAGGGTCGAGGTGGCCGCCAGCACGCGACGGCCGACGGCCACCACCTCCTCGATGGGCGCACCGGCCTCGGCGGCGGCGCCGGCCACCTTGTAGGCGAAGGTCGTCCCCGGTGCCCCCCGCCGGTCGGCGCGACGGTCGGGCGGGGCGGTGGCGAGGTCGTCGCCCATCACCAGGACCTCGACCCGGTGGCCGGCGGCGCGCGCCAGCTCGGCGCCGAGCTCGCCGTTCATCCGGTCGCCGGCATGGTTGGAGATCAGCAGCACGACGCCGCCGCCGGTCTCGGCGGCGGCGACGGCCTCGGCCACGAGGGCGGGCGGTGGCGCGGTGAAGACGTCGCCGCAGGCGTTGGCGTCGAGCAGCCCCTCGCCCACCCATCCCACGGCGATGGGCTCGTGACCCGAACCGTTGGCGATGGCCAAACCCACCCCGCCGGCCGACTTGGGGCGCGCCCGGCAGATCACCCGGGGGTGTCCGGGCCAACGGGCGAGGCGGTCGCCGTGGGCGGCGAGCAGCCCGTCGAGCGCCTCGTCCACCGCGTCCCCGACGTCGTTCAGCAAGCCGCGCATGCCGGCATCCTGCCCGCCCCGAAAACCTGTTCTCCCGAGTGCACGCTCAGCGGGCATGGGCGACCAGGGCGGCGACCAGCAGGGCGATGGTGGCGGCGCCGGGGTCGACGTGGCCGACGCCGCCGCCCTCGACGTGGGCCGCCCGCCCGACCCGCGCCCGCAGAGCGGCGGTCGCCTCGGCACCGCCGGCGGCGGCCGCCGCCACCTCGGCGGACGACCGGCC
>JBBJOU010000331.1:0-3191 GCA_037724305.1 Acidimicrobiales bacterium | reverse complement strand
CGGGCACCGTACTGAGCCAACCGGCGACCGCCATCTGACTGCGGATCCGCCTGCCCTCACCGACGATAGGGGAGCGGTCCCCGATGACACGCCGGGCGGGAGCTGCGACTCTCCGAGCATGTTGGTCTCCGGGCGCCCCGACAACATCGACGCCTTCGCCGAGGCTGGCGGCGGCGTCGCCCGCCTGGTGCAGGAAGAGGCCGCGGAGCTGGGCGGCGCCCTCGACGCCTTCCGGGCGACCGAGGGATGGAGCGAGTACCTGGGTGACGTCCCGCCCCTCGACATCGACCTCGGTGCCGCCGGGGGGATGGTCGCCCTGCTGGCGTCGCGGGCGGGCACCTTCGCCGGCGATCTCCGAGCGGCGGATCTCTTCAGCGTCGACGGCCTCACCTACGCGGCGGGCCTGTTCGCGGCGTGGGACGACCTGGGCGAGGTGGCGTCGGCCCCTGTGCTGGTGCAGGACGGTGACCGCTGGATCCTGGCCGGCACCGTCGACGCCGACCACGTCCGGCTGCAGCGCAGCGCGGACGGGAGCTACGAGGCGGTGGTCACCACGGTGCGGCCTGACGGTTCCACCGTCACCCACACCGTGGCGATCACCGCGGAGCAGGCCGGCGACCTCGTTATCCACGTCGGCGCCGGCAACGACGTCATCGAGGTGCCGGCCGGTGCCGAGCTCTCCATCGTGATGTGGGGCGGGGACGGCGACGACCTGCTCGGCGCCGGACGCGAGGGGCCGCTGGCGGGGGTGGGTGGCGGCGGCGACGACACGATCTTCGGTGGCGCCGGCGATGACGTTGTGTACGCCGGCGGTGGCGACGACGCGGTGTACGGCGGGGAGGGCACCGACGACCTCGACGGCCAGGACGGCGACGACACCATCGCCGGAGGCGACGGCCAGGACCAGGTCCACGGCGGGCGGGGCGACGACTCGATCATCGGCGGTCGAGGCGACGACAGCCTGGACGGCGGGTCGGGTCGGGACGACGTCGACGGCGGCGCCGGTGACGACGTGGTCGTCGGCGGCCGGGGCGAGGACGTCGTCGCCGGAGGCGCCGGCAACGACCGGCTGCTCGGTGGTCGGGACCACGACATCATCGTGGGTGGTAGCGGCGACGACACCGCCACCATGGAGGACGGCGAACTTGCCATCGGCGCCGAGACCCGGGTCACCGTCGCCCTCACCGGGAGCCCGGGCGACTACGCCATCGAGCTCGTCCGGCCCGATTGGTTGACCGGCGCCGAGTGGGACGCCTACCTCGAGCGGATCGACAGCGATCTCGAGTTCATCCGCTCCACCGAGGTCGGCCGCCAGGGTCTCACGGCCCTCGACGACGCCGCCCGCGACTCCGACAGCGGATGGAAGCCCTGGGACCGCGACCGGCGGGTGCGCATCTATCCCTACGGCGACGATGACCAGCCGATGGTGATCGATCCCGACGGCTCGGCCGGTCCCGAACCCGAGCGGGTGTACACCGCGCTGGACTGGATGTCGGGTCGGACCAACCCGCAGACGAGCTACGCGTCGCCGCCGGGAAACGCCCTCGAGCACGACGGGCTGGTCAGCTACTCCCAGGCGCGACCGGGGATCTACGATTCGTTCCTGCCGGCGGCAGCCGTGCTGTACCACGAGCTGGCCCACAGCCACGACCACATCTCCGGAGGGTCCCCGGGCGGCACCTACGAGGAGCACTGGTTCGACGACGCCGGGAACCCGGTCAACGACGCATCTGGCCTACCGCACAGCGAGTTCAGCAACGCCGAATGGAACGCGGTCGGCCACGACGTCGACGGCGACGGCACCTTCGACACCCTCGAGACCGGCGGGGGCCGGGAACACCCCGGTGCCCTCACCGAGAATGCCATCCGCCGGGAACTGGGGCTCCCCCTCCGGGAGTCCTACGGTCTCTCGCCCGGCGACGATCGGCGGGTCGAGTTCCGCGAGACGGAGGTGTGAACGTGGCGGTGTGCTCGTCTCGAACCCTGCTGGCCCTGCTCCTGGCGGGCGCCGTCGCCGCCGGCTGTGGCGACGACGACCCCGCCGCCGACGGGGACAGCCCAACCGAAGAGGAGGAAGCCGTGTCGGACCCCACGACGACCGAGACCGGGCGGGAGATCTTCGCCGGGGCCACCCTCACGCTGTCGGACCGGCGCGCCGACCGGGTCACTCTCACCGTCACCGCCGGGGACGACGCCACCATCGCCGTGGTCGACGCACTGGGGTACCAGCGCCAGACCGAGCCCGTCGACGGTGGCGAGCGTGTGCTCTACCTCCGGCCCCCGCCCGGCACCTCCCCGGGCGACGCCCAGGCGGAGGTGGCCGAGGTGCTGGTGGTGGGGGCCGGGGACTCCCTTGCCCTGCCGTCGCCGGGCGGGATCACCCCGGCCACCGTCGAGATCTGCGTCGAGGTGGTGCCGTACGCGGATCCGGCCGCCGACCGCCAGACGGGCGACACCGACCTGGTGGGGCGCGGGACGTTCCCGATCCAGTTGGTCTGTGCCACCCTCGGGGAGGGCTGAGATGCCGGACTGGCAGCCCGAGTGGGCCGATGTCGAGCTCGACCGCGTCGCGGCGTCAGCGGCGGCGACGGCGTGTGACGCGGCCGCCGACCGGGCCCGTGTCGCGGCCAACGCTCTGCCGGCGGGGGCCGGCCCCGCCGTCGAGGACTGGAATGGCGGAGCGAGGCGCGATTTCGACGACGCAACGGCCCGCATCGACGGCGACCTCGCCACCACTGCGGCCGCGCTCGACGCCCTCGCCGACGCCATCCGCGACGCCGCCGCCGCCGCCGGCGCCGAGCAGCAGCGACGGGAGGACGAGCGCGACCGCTGGCGGGCCGAGCGGGCGGCGGAGGAGGACGCCCGGCGGGCGGAACTGCTCCGACCAGGCCCGCTCTGAACGGATCAGCCGGCGGGCCGACGAGCTGCGCCCGGCCATGGGCTCCAAGCGCAGGCGGGGGCGCATGGAGCGCATCCGCCGTCGCCTGTCTGCCGCCCGCCGCCTGCACGTCAGCCCCGGACCCGGCCGGCAAGACCCCCGGGCCGATCTCGGGCCCGACGCCGGTCGGGCCCAGGGACGCGCTCGCCTGTCGCCGACACCGGGGCGCGCCGATGTGCCGGTCGCCCGTCGACGCCCGGGGGGAGGGGCGGGTCAGCACTGGAGGCGGGGATGAGCGCCGATGGCGGCTTCG
>JBBJOU010000330.1:0-3204 GCA_037724305.1 Acidimicrobiales bacterium | reverse complement strand
CCCGGAGCGCCGACGGCCCCGCTCGGCGCCACCGCTCGGCGGTACCGCGTGACGCCACCGCTCGGCGCCACCGCTAGACGATGCGCAGCTCGGGGTGGAAGCGCTTGGTCGGGGCCAGCTCGACGGCGATGCGCTCGGCGATGGCGGCGATGGCCACGGCGGCCTCGCTGGTGGGGTCGATGGCGCTGATGGGGTGGCCGGTGTCGCTGCCGGCGCGCAGGGCGGGCACGAGGGGGATGTGGCCCAGCAACGGGACTGCGAGGGTCTCTGCCAGCGCGGCGCCGCCGCCCTCGCCGAAGAGCTCGTAGCGCTTGCCGTCGTCGCCGGTGAACCAGCTCATGTTCTCGATGACGCCCTTGACCTCGAGCTTCACCTTGCGGGCCATGAAGCCGGCCCGCTGGGCCACCTTCTGGGCGGCGGGCTGCGGGGTGGTGACCACGTAGACCTCCGCCCGGGGCAGGAACTGGGCGAGGGAGATGGAGATGTCGCCGGTGCCCGGTGGGAGGTCGACCACCAGGTAGTCGGGCTCGTCCCAGAACACGTCGGTCAGGAACTGCTCGAGCGCCTTGTGGAGCATGGGGCCCCGCCAGATGACGGGCTGGTCCTCCTCGGCGAAGAAGCCCATGGAGATGACCTTCACGCCGTGCACCTCGGGAGGCACCAGCATCGAGTCGATGACCACCGGCAGGCGGTTGACGCCCAGCATCCGGGGGATGGAGAAGCCCCACACGTCGGCGTCGACGACACCCACCGAGTGGCCCCTCGCGGCGAGGGCGACGGCGAGGTTGGCCGACACCGACGACTTGCCCACGCCGCCCTTGCCCGACGCGATCAGCAGCACGCGGGTGCGCGAGGACGGCTCAGCGAACGGGATCGCCCGGCCCTGGGCGTGTCCGTGGGCCGGTTGGGAGCCGGCGGTGCCGGCGGGGTCGCCGTTGAGCAACTCGCGCACGCCCGCCCGCTCCTCGTCGGTCATCACCGTGAAGTCGAGGGTGACGCCGTCGACGCCGTCGAGGGCGCGCACGGCGTCGGTGACCCGTGAGGTGATCTCGGCTCGCAGCGGGCAGCCGGCCACGGTGAGGGCCACCTGCACGGCGACCGAACCGCCGTCGATGCGGATGGTGCGCACCATTCCCAGGTCGACGATGGAGCGGTGAAGCTCGGGATCCTCGACCGGTCGGAGGGCATCGATGACCTGGGCGTCGGAAACGGGCACGGGAAGGTACGTTATCCAGCCATGGAGCCGCAGCAGCATGAGCAGCGCACGCCTGCCGTGGCATCCGACCAGCAGCCGTTGTCGGCGACCGGGTTCGCCTCGGCCGTCTCCGCCATCACGTCGGCCTTCGGCGACCCGACCCGCCGCGACATCTACCTCTTCGTCCGCCAACACGAGCTGGATCGCGACGCCGATGCCGAGACGGTCGACGGCGTCACCGCGTCGGTGGTGGCGGAGCGCTTCGAGGTCCACCCCAACGTTGCCCGCCACCACCTCGAGAAGCTCACCGCTGGCGGGTACCTCGAGGTCCGCGTCCAACGGGCCGGCAGCGACGGTGTGCCCGGCCGGGGCGCCGGACGGCCGTCCAAGCGCTACCGGGCGGCGGCCAAGGCCACCGAGCTCGAGGTGCGGGTCCGTCACGACGACCTGCTGGTCACGCTCCTCGGCAAGGCGCTGGCGATGCTCCCGCCCGACGCCGCCGAGGCGATGGCCGAGGAGGTCGGCGCTGAGTACGGGCGCACCCTGGCCGGTGTCATGGCGCCGGCCGACGGCACCGAGGCGGTCACCCGGTCATTCCGATCGGCCCTGCACGCGGTGGCCGACGCCCTGTCGTCGCACGGCTTCGCCGCCCACGCCGAGCACCACAACGGCGAGCTGCGCATCGTCTCGGGCAACTGCCCCTTCGGCGACGTCGCCATCGAGCACCCGGTGATCTGCGCCGTGGACCGGGGCATGGTGCGGGGGATGCTGTCGTCGCTGTACGGCGAGACCACACCGGCGACCGAGTCGTCGCTCGCCATGGGCGACACCGTCTGCATCACCGCCATCGGCGATCCCCACACGCTGTCGCGGTGAGCCCGGCCGGCCCGACGCCGCCGCCCGCCCACCCCGAGCAGACGCCACGGCGCCACTACCTCGACCACGCCTCGACGTCGCCGCTGCGGCCCGAGGCGGTGGCGGCCATGACCGCCTGGCTCGACGCTCCCCTCGCCGACCCCGGGCGCATCTACGCCGAGGGGATGGCCGCCCGCCACGCCCTCGAGGAGGCCCGGGCCGAGGTCGCCGGGCTGTTCGGTGCCCGGTCGCGAGAGGTGGTCCTGACCAGCGGCGCCACCGAGGCCATCGCCGCCGCCTGCTTCGGCGCCGCCGAACGGGGAACCCACCAGGTGGTGGCCGCCGTCGAGCACTCCGCCGTGCGGCGCAGCGCCGAGGCCAACGGCGAGGTGAGCGTGGTCGGCGTCGACGGTCACGGCCGGGTCGACGTCGACGAGCTCCTCGCCGCCGTGCGCCCCGAGACGGCGCTCGTGCACCTGCAATGGGCCAACCACGAGGTCGGCACCACCCAGCCGGTGGCCGAGGCGGTGGCCGGCTGCCGGGAGCGCGGCGTGCTCGTCCACGTCGACGCCGCCCAGGCCGGCGGCCGGGTGCCCATCGCCTTCGACGACCTCGGCGCCGACCTGTGCTCGGTGTCGGGCCACAAGCTCGGGGGGCCGCCCGGCACCGGCGCCCTGCTGGTGCGCCGCGGCCTGCGGGTGCGGCCCCTCCTGGTCGGCGGTGACCAGGAGCGCGCCCGGCGGGCGGGGCTCGAGAACCTGCCGGCGGTGGCCGGCTTCGGCGCCGCCTGCGCCGCCCTCGCCGCCGACGGCGGCGCCCGCCTCGCCACCGAGGCGCAGCGCGCCCGGCGCCACACCGATCGCATCGCCGCCTTCGTGAGCGACGGCCCGGTGGCCGGCCTCCGCCTCCACGGCGACCCAGTCGGGCGCCTCCCCCACCTGGTGTGCGTGGCGATCGACGACGTGGAGCCGCAGGCGGTGGTGCTCGGCCTCGACCGGGCCGGGGTGGCCGTGCACTCCGGCAGCTCCTGCGCGTCCGAGGGCATCGAGCCCTCCCCGGTGCTCGCCGCCATGGGCGTCGACGCCGAGCGCTCCCTGCGGGTCTCGGTCGGCTGGTCGAGCACCGACGCCGACGTCGACGCCCTGCTGGAGGCG
>JBBJOU010000329.1:0-3205 GCA_037724305.1 Acidimicrobiales bacterium | reverse complement strand
CGGGGCGCACCCGACCACCCCGACGGGTGGCGCCGTGCACCCCGATCGCCTCAGGCGCCGCCGGCGACGAGATCGCGCACGGCGGTGTGGGTGCGTTCGAGCTGGTCGCGGGTGACCCGCTCGTGGCGGGTGTGGGCCAGCAGCGGGTCGCCGGGGCCGAGGTTCACCGCCGGGATGCCGAGAGCGACCAGGCGGGCGACGTCGGTCCAGCCCAACTTGGCTCGCACCGGGAGCCCGCCGCGGTCACGGAGGGCGGCGAGAAGTGGATGGTCGAGGCCGGGACGAGCGGCGGCAGCGGCGTCGACGAGCGCCACCTCGTCACCGTCCTCGAGCGCCGGGGCCAGCAGGGTGCGCACGGCAGCCTCGGCCTCGGCGGCGCTGCGGTCGGGGGCGAAGCGGTGGTTGAGCGTGACGGTGGCGCGGTCGGGCACGACGTTGCCGGCCACGCCGCCGTCGACGGCGACCGCCTGCAACGCCTCCCGAAACTCGCAGCCGTCGAGCACCGGCCGGCGCTCGGGGAACGCCTCGACCAGCGCCAGCAGGCGGCCGAGGCGGTGCACGGCGTTGCGGCCCGTCCACGGGCGGGCGGTGTGGGCGCGAGCGCCATGGAGGGTGGCGGTCAGGCGGATGGTGCCCTGGCACCCTG
Organism: Acidimicrobiales bacterium; assembly: GCA_037724305.1. GTDB lineage: Bacteria > Actinomycetota > Acidimicrobiia > Acidimicrobiales > JACDCH01 > JBBJOU01. The sequence goes on along the minus strand of JBBJOU010000329.1, from coordinate 2,559 downwards.
CCTCCAACCAGCCGTCGGTGGGCTCGCCCAGCACGGCGGCGTCGCCGGCGAGCAGATCGGGGGCGTCACGGGCGAGGACGCCGAGGCCGTTGTGCACGGCGGCGACCTCCTCGGTGGCGTAGAAGACCCAGGTGAGGTCGACGGCCGGGTCGAGCGTGCCGGCCGCCACCTCGTCGGCGAGGGCGAGGAACACCGCCAGGCCCCCCTTCATGTCGGCGCTGCCCAAACCGTGCAGGACGTCGCCCTCGACCACGGCCCGCTCGTTGTCATCGGCCGGCACGGTGTCGGTGTGGCCGACGAGCAGCAGCCGCTGGTCGCGCCCGAGGTCGGTCCGGGCCACCACGTTGTCGCCGATGCGGTCGACCCGGAGGGCCGGTGCGGCCCGCAGTCGCTGCTCGACCACGTCGGCGATCGCCCGCTCGTCGAAGCTGGGCGAGGCGATGTCAACCAGCTCGGCGGTGAGGGCCAGCAGGTCGGTCACACGGTGGCGCCGTGGTCGCGGAGCACCGACTCGAGGGTCGACTTGGCGTGGCGGACGCCTTCCTCGAGGCGCTTGATCACGAGCACGCAGGGCAGCCCGAACTCGCCGCCGGCGAACGACCGGGGGCGGGTCGCCGTCACCGCCACGCACCACGGCGGGATGTGCCCCCGCGACAGCTCCTCGCCGGTCTCGGCATCGATCACCGGCATGGAGGCCGACAGGATCACCCCGGCGCCGACCATGGCTCCCCGCCCCACCCGGGCCCCTTCGACGATGATCGATCGGCTGCCGATCATGGCCTCGTCCTCGATGACGACGGGGGCGGCCTGGGGCGGTTCGAGCACGCCGCCGATGCCCACCCCACCGGACAGGTGCACGTCGGCACCGATCTGGGCGCACGACCCGACGGTGGCCCACGTGTCGACCATGGTGCCGGCCCCCACGCGGGCCCCGATGTTGACGTAGCTCGGCATCATGATGACGCCCCGGTCGAGGAACGAGCCCCAGCGGGCCGACGCCCCGGGCACCACCCGCACCCCGAGCGCTTCGTAACCGGTCTTGAGCGGCAGCTTGTCGGCGTAGGTGAACGGCCCGACCTCGGTGGTCGCCATCGACGACAACCGGAACAGCAGCAGGATGGCCTGCTTCAGCCAGGCGTGGACCACCACCTCGCCGTCGGGACCGATCTCGGCCACCCGGGCGGTGCCGGCGTCGAGGAGCCCGATGGCCTCGTGGACGGCGGCGGTGGCGTCGGTGTCGCCCGGCACGAGCTCGTCGCGGCGGGCCCAGAGCCCATCGATCGTCGCCTGCAGGTCAGCCATCACTGCACCGGGGCTGCGCTCGCGCGCCCGACATGTCCTCGCTGCGCTCGCTCATGGCCGGCAACGCTACCGGTCACGGCGGCGTCGCCCCGGCGACGGCACCGGCGGCGCTACGGTGCGCTCGACCGGATGGGCGCCAAACGTTCCCAGCCCCCGACGAGGAGTCGACCTGACCGCCGACGAGACCGCTGCGCAGGGCGACGAGCCGACGACGGCGACGGGGGACGCCGGCGAGGCCGGCCCACCGGGTGTCGAGGCCGACGGGTGGCGCGACCGGTCGGAGCCGGTCGATCAGCGCCGCGGAGACGACGCCGGTGCGCTCGTCACGGCGGGGCCGGTCACCGCCATCGGCCCGGCGATCCGCGACGTCGCCACGCGCCTCGAGCGCATCGAGGTCGCGCTGGCGGCGTGGCTGGCGCCGCTCGAGGGCGCTGACGAGAAGGGTCGGCCACCGGCGCCGGCGCCAGGGGTGCAGACAGTGCTCGCCCGACTCGACGAGCAGGCTGCCACCGCCGAACGCCATGACGAGGCCTTCGCCGGGGCCCTCCGCGACCTGGTCGACCAGCTCAACGAGTTCGCCGGCACCATCGGCGCCGCCGGCGCCGGACGACCGGCTGACATCGAGACGCTCACCGACACCGTCACCGAGCGGCTCCTCGATGGTGTGCTCCCACCGGTCCAGGCGCTGGAGGCGACCGTCGCCCGTCGTCTCGCCGAGGTCGAGTCGCAGCTGAGCTCGGCCGTCGCCGTCTTGGTCGCCCGCCCCGCCGCCGCTCCCCCATCCGAGCCCGGCGACGCCGCCGGGCCCGACGGGCTCGACGTCGTCTCGGTGGCTGCCGCCGTCGAGGCCGCCACGACTCGCGCCATCGGTGCGCTGCGCCATCAGCTCGACCAGGTCTCCGCCGAGGTGGCCGCCGCCCGCACCGCGGCGCCGCACGCCGAGCTGCTCGAGCGCCTCGATCGGTTGGGCGTCGCGTTGCAGGAGGTCCGCACCGCGCCGCCGCCCACGGTGCTCGAGCGCCTCGAGCGCCTGGCGGCCGCCGTCGACGACACCCGTGCCACCCGGGCCACGGCCACCGACAGTCTCGGCCGCGTGGCCGAGGGCGTCGCTGCCCTCCGAGCGGCGGTGCCAGCCTCCGACCCCGGTCCCCGCCTGGACGAGATCGCCGGCGCGCTGGGTGCGCTGTCCGCCCGGGTCGTCCCCCTCGCCGACCTGCCCGCCAGTGTCGACCGCGCTCGCGGCGAGGTGATGGCGGC
>JBBJOU010000328.1:0-3222 GCA_037724305.1 Acidimicrobiales bacterium | reverse complement strand
CGCCTACGACGTGCCCGTCGTGGCCTGTTAGGGGCCACCCTCACGGACCCCGCGCCACCGGTCGACGGGCAGGCGGTGGAGGGTGAGCGTGCGGTCGGCGCCGTCGGGGCCGGGCGTGACGAAGTCGTCGGCGGGGTCGCGGGTCATGCCCAGCTTCTCCATGACCCGGATCGACGGCCGGTTGGCCGGCGTCGTGCACGACACCACCTCGTCGAGGCCGAGCGCGTCGAAGGCGAAGGCAAGCGCCGCCCGGGCGCCCTCGGTGGCGTAGCCCCGGTCCCACCGGTCCGACGCCAGGCGCCAGCCGATCTCGATGGCGTCGGTGACACCGGCCAGGATCGCCGGCCGCCACAACCCGATGAAGCCGATGCACGCCGCCTCGCCGGGCAGCTCGACCGCCCACAGGCCGTACCCGGACTCGTCGAAGCTCCGCTCGATCCGGTCGACGAGGGCGTCGCTGGCGGCGCGATCGAGCGGCCCGGTGAAGTGGCGCATCACCGCCTCGTCGGCGTTGACGGCGGCGAACGGGGCGCGGTCGGTATCGCGCCAGCGCCGCAACAGCAGCCGCTCGGTGCGCAGCTCGGGGCCGGTCACGCCCCGACCGCGGTGTCGACCGGTCGGTCCGACTCGGCGGCGTGGGCGCCGGCGCCTCGATTCCGGGTACGGACGGCGATCAACCACCCGGCGGCGACGAGCACGGCGGCGCCGCCGACCGCCGGCCACGGACCGAAGCGCACCGCCCAGGTGAGGCCGTCGCGGCGCGCGACGGTGCCCTGCAGCACCCGCTGCTCCGACACGCCGGTCCGCTCGACCACGTCGCCCCCGGGCGTGACGATGGCCGAGAACCCGGTGGGGGCGGCTTGCACCACCCACCGGCCGGTCTCGATGGCCCGCAGACGTGAGGACGCCACCTGCTGGGACTGGACCTGGGTGCCGGTGTAGGACGAGCCGTTGGTCGGGTTCAGCAGCACCTCGCCGCCGTTGCCGATGGCGTCGGCGGCGCGGTCGGCGAAGAACACCTCCCACGAGATGACGACGCCGAGGGTGCCGGCCGGCGTGTCGAGGGTGGCGGGCGGTTCGCCGACCACCGCGTCGATGGCGGGGAGCCCGGCGCCGGGCAGGGCCTCGGCGATGGGCTCGAGCGCCGAGCGCAGGGGGACGAACTCGCCGAAGGGCACCCGGCGGATCTTCTCGAAGCGGGCGACGGCCAGGCCCTCGCCCCCCTCGCCGGTGCCGTCGAAGGCCAGCACGGCGTTGCGGTTCTCATCCGGGAAGGCCTCGAAGACACCGGCCACCAGCACCGCCCCCTGGGCCTCGGCCAGCGCCGCCAGCTCCCGGCCCTCACGCTGCTCGAGCACCGGCCCGTCGACGTTGACGACGTTCTCGGGCCACACGATGAGGTCGACCGGCCCGTCGATCAGCGCGGTGGCGGCGACGTGGCGCTCGAACACGTCGCGAGGGTCGGTCTCGTCGGCCAGGGTGCCCTGTGGCCCACCGCCCTGCACGACGGCGACGGCGAGTACGTCGCCGGTGGGCCGCCCGCTCGGCGCCACCCCGGCGAGGGCGGCGAGAGCGGCGACCCCCGACAGGGCGGCGACGACCGGGCGCGGCCGGCGGGCGGCGGCGGCGGCCAGCGCGACACCGAGCGCGACCGTGGCCCCGCCGAGCAGGAGCGAACCCCCGACGCGGGCGAGACCGGCCAGCGGACCGGCGACCTGGCCCTGGGCGAGCACCGAGAGGGGTACGCCGCCGAAGGGCCAGCGCCCCCGCACGGCCTCGAACACCACCCACAGGCCCGGCAGGGCGAGCCACCGTCCTCGCCCCGGCGGACAGGCGGCGAGCGCGGTGCCGAGCAGGGCGGCCAGGATCGGGCTGGCGAGCAGGTACCCAGGCACGGACAGCGCCTGGATCCACCACGTCGTCGGCGCCAGCAGGGCGATCCCGGCCAGGGTGCCCCGCCGGAACCGGGCCCACGGCGGGGCGTCGGCGACGGCCCGGTCGAGCAGGGCGACACCGACGACGGCCAGCGGCCAGAACCCCATCGGCGGGAGCGAGGCAGCCATCGCCAGCCCGGCCCCCACGGCGAGGGCGACGCCGGCCCGCCGCCCCACCGGACGGGCGTCGACGGTGGCGGTCACGCCGCCGATCATGCCCGAGCCCGCCCCGACCGGGGTGTCGAGGACCACCCCGACGGGTGGCTCGGTGCACCTCGGTGGCGGCCCGCCGTGACCGGGGTGTCGGGAACCACCGCGACGGGTGGCTCGGTGCACCCCGGTGGTCGGACGCACCGGGGTGCCAGGAACCACCGCGACGGGTGGCTCGGTGCACCTCGGTGGCGGCCCGCCGTGACCGGGGTGTCGGGAACCACCGCGACGGGTGGCTCGGTGCACCCCTGGTCAGGGGGTGAGGGCGGCGGCGGCAGCGCGGCCCTGGCGGATGCAGGCGGGGATGCCGATGCCGCGGTGGGCGGCGCCGGCGAGGCGGACGAGCGGGAGGCGGGTGGCGAGGTCGGCTTCGGCGGCGGCGACGCGGGCCAGGTGGCCGGGTTCGTACTGGGGGAAGCCGTCGACCCACCGGCTCACCCGCGTCTCGGTGGGGTCGCCGGCGAGGCCGAGGAGGTCGTCGAGGTCGGCCAGGACAGCGGCGACGAGGCGGTCGTCGTCGAGGTCAAGGGCGGCGGCGGCGCCGAACCGCCCGACCGAGGCGCGCAGGACCACCGTGGCGGCGGCGGGGGCGGGGGCCAGGTGCGCCCACTTCGTCGAGGCGAACGAGCAGGCGGTGAGCACCCGACCCTCGATCCGGGGAACGAGGAGGCCGCTGGCGTCGAGGGGGTGGGCCACGTCACCGGGACGGAAGGCGAGGCGCACCAGCGCGACCGAGGCGTGGCGGATCGCGCCCAGCACCTCGGCGGCCCGGCCGCCGACCAGGCGGGCGGCGACGGGGGCGGGGGTGGCGACCACGACGCCGTTGCGTCCGGCGCCGGCGAGCAGGGCGGCGAGGTCGGTGACGGGCGCCAGCGTGCGCAGGTCAACCTCGGCGGTGCGCAGACGGGAGACGAGCTCGTCGACCACGGCGGCCATTCCGCCGGGGTGGGCCCAGAAGACCGGGCCGGCGTCCGGTGGCGGGCGGTCACGCAAGCCGGCGACGAGGCCGGCGCCGGTGGCGACGGCCTCGGCGAGCTGGGGGGCGGCGGCCCGCAGCGACAGGCGGTCGCTGTCACCG
>JBBJOU010000327.1:0-3232 GCA_037724305.1 Acidimicrobiales bacterium | reverse complement strand
GGGTGGGCGGCGTCGTAGGCGCGCCACAGGCGGTCGGTGGTGACCTTGGTGTAGGTCTGGGTGGTGGAGATGGTGGCGTGGCCGAGCAGCTCCTGCACGGCACGGATGTCGGCGCCGCGGTCGAGCATGTGGGTGGCGCAGCTGTGGCGCAGCACGTGGGGCGACAGGCGACCGGCCAGGCCGGCGGCCGCGCCGTGGCCGGTGACCACCAGCCACGCCCCCTGGCGGGTGAGGCGACCGCCGCGCTGGTTGAGGAACACCGCCTCGGCGTCGCCCCGGCGGGCATGCCCGCCGGCCGGCACGAGGGCGGGGCGCCCACCAGGGTCGAACCACGCTTCCAGCGACTGACGGGCCAGGCGTCCGATGGGCACGATGCGCTCCCGGCGGCCCTTCCCCATCGCCCGTAGCAGGGCGCCATCCAGGTCGACGTCGCCGAGCGACAGGCCGACGAGCTCGGCGATGCGCAGCCCGGTGCCGTAGAGCACTTCGAGCAGGGCCCGGTCGCGGCGGGCGACCGGTTCGTCGCCGACGACCGCGTCGAGCAGCCGGGTCACCTCGGCTTCGGTCAGCGCCTTGGGCAGGGCGCTCGGCACGCGGGGGGTCTCGACGTCGGCACCGGGGTCGGTGGGCAGCACCGCCTCCACCGCGAGGTAGCGATGCAGCTGGCGGGCGGCGACCGCGGCCCGCTTCACCGTGGCCGGTGCCAGCCCGTCGGCGGCCAGGGTGGTGAGCCAGGCGACGAGGTCGTCTTCGACCACCTGTTCGAGGCTGCGGCCGCGGCCGGCCAGCCACGCGGTGTAGCCCCGCAGGTCGCGGCGGTAGGCCTCGATGGTGCCCGCCGCCCGCCCCCGCTCGATGGCCAGCCAGGTGAGGAACTCGAGCGCCTCGATGGGCAGTGACGGTTCGTCCCTCGCTGGCTCGCTCACCGAACGCCGAGGTGCTCGCGGGCGGCGAGGAGTCCGATGATGGTCTTGGCGTCGCGCAGGGTCCCGTCGACCACCCGGGCCGGTACGTCGGTAAGCGACATCGTCTCGACGGTCATGGCCAGCTCCTCGATGCCCTGGCGGTCGTGGGCGACGGGGCGCAGGCCCCGGGCCAGGTAGAGCCGCACCACCTCGTCGCAGAAGCCGGGTGAGTTCAAGAAGGTGGCCAGCTCCACCCAGTCGTCGGCCTCGAGGCCGACCTCTTCGGCCAGCTCGCGCCGCGCCGTGCGCTCGAGGGGCTCGTCGGCGACGTCGAGCTTGCCCGCCGGGAGCTCGAGCAGGAGATCGTCGATGGCGGCTCGGTACTGGCGGACGAGGGTGACCGAGCCGGCGTCGTCGAGGGCGACGATCGCCACCGCCCCGGGGTGGTGCACCACCTCGCGCTCGAAGGTGGCGCCGTCGGGCCCGGTGAAGGTGCCGACGGCCATGGTCACGACCACCCCCTCGTGGATCGTCCGCTCCGTCAGCTTGCGGAACCCCGTCACGGATCGGTCGCTACCCCCGGGACTCAGCGGGGACGCCGCCGACCCGGTCGGCGAGTTCGGCCACGGCATCGCCCGGGAGGTCGAGGTCGCCACGCGGAGCCTCGGCCCGGGCCAGGGCGGCAGCGACGAACGACCGGAACAGTGGCGCCGGACGCGTCGGACGGCTCTTGAACTCGGGGTGGGCCTGGGTGCCGACCCAGAACGGGTGCTGCTGGCGGTCGAGCTCGACGAACTCGACCAGGCGCCCGTCGGGCGAGAGTCCGCTGCACGCGAGCCCCGCCCGCTCGAACTTGGCGCGGTAGCGCCCGTTGAACTCGTAGCGGTGGCGGTGGCGCTCGGAGACGACGGTGGTGCCGTAGGCCTCGGCCACGATCGAGCCCGCCGCCAGCTCGGCGATGTAGGCCCCGAGGCGCATGGTGCCGCCCATGTCGGTCACGGCGCGCTGCGCGTCCATGAGGTCGATCACCGGGTGCGGGCTCTGCGGGTCGAACTCGGTCGAGTTGGCCCGCTCCAGGCCGAGCTCGTGGCGGGCGAACTCCACGGTCATGACCTGCATCCCCAGGCACAGCCCCAGGCAGGGGACGCCGGTGGCGCGGGCGTAGCCGGCGGCCGCCACTTTGCCCTCGAAGCCGCGCTCGCCGAAGCCGCCGGGGATGACGATGCCGTCGAGGTCGGCCAGGCGGCCGGCGGCGAGCAGTCCCTCGACTTCCTCGGCCTGGATCCAGTCGATCGCCACCCGGGCGCCGTGGGCGAAGCCGCCGTGCTTGAGCGACTCGACCACCGAGAGGTAGGCGTCGAGGAGCGACACGTACTTGCCGATGAGACCGATGCGCACCTCGCGGTCGAGGTGCTCGACCCGGTCGACCAGCACCTCCCACTCGGACAGGTCGATGGGCGTGAGTGGGTGGTTGGGCTGATTGTCGAGGCGGAGGTGGCTGACCACGTGACCGTCGAGGCCCTCCTCGTGGAGCAGGAGCGGGAGCTCGTAGATGTTGGCGGCGTCGGCGGCGTTGACCACGGCCTCGACCGGTACGTCGCACAGACCCGAGATCTTGCGCTTCAGGGCGTCGGAGATGGGCCGCTCCGACCGGCACACGATCACGTCGGGCTGGATGCCGCGCGCCCGCAGCTCGGTGACGGAGTGCTGGGTGGGCTTGGTCTTCTGCTCCCCCGCCGGACCGATGAACGGCACCAGGGTGACGTGGAGGTAGCAGACGTTCTCGCGGCCGACGTCGAGGCGGAACTGGCGGATGGCCTCGAGGAACGGGAGGATCTCGATGTCGCCGACGGTGCCGCCGATCTCGGTGATGACCACGTCGACCTCGTCGGAGGTCAGGCGCAGGATCCGCCGCTTGATCTCGTCGGTGATGTGGGGGATGACCTGCACGGTCTTGCCCAGGTAGTCGCCCCGGCGTTCGGCGGCCAGCACCGCGGAGTAGATCGAGCCGGTGGTGGCGTTGGAGTCCCGCGACAGGCGCTCGTCGACGAAGCGCTCGTAGTGGCCGAGGTCGAGGTCGGTCTCGCCGCCGTCGTCGGTGACGAAGACCTCCCCGTGCTCGAAGGGGTTCATCGTCCCCGGGTCGACGTTGATGTAGGGGTCCAGCTTCTGCATGGTCACCCGCAGGCCGCGGGACTTCAGCAGCCGCCCGAGCGAGGAGGCGGTGAGCCCCTTGCCCAGCGATGAGGCCACGCCACCCGTCACGAAGATGTGCTTCGACACGGGAGGTCACACTACCGCGCCCCGCCCCATCCCGAGGCGATCTC
>JBBJOU010000326.1:0-3236 GCA_037724305.1 Acidimicrobiales bacterium | reverse complement strand
ATCGCCACGCCATGCTCCTCGCCTCGTCGTCGGGTCCGTCTGCGGGCCGATCGTAGGGACGGGTGAGGCCACCGGCGATGGGGACCGCTCCCCAACGACGCCCCGCCTCCCTGCGTCGTACCGTCGCAGCTGTGATCCGGCCACCGAACTGGGAAGACGTCGAGTTCGACGTCGGACGGGCACGCGACGACGCCCCGCCTCCCTGCAGGCGCTCCTCGGCGTCGCCAACGGCGTCGCCGCCGTCGACGACGTGGTGGCCGCCGTGGCGAACGTCGACTGGACGGGTGCGACCCGCACCGATCTCGAGGCCGAGCACGCCGTCGTCGACGCCGACGCCGACTCCGTCGTGAATGCGCTGTTCGCCCTGGCCAACGAGCTCTCCCGGGGGGCAGACGCGGCCGAGGCGGAGCAGGCAGCGCGCGTGGCCGATCGCCACCGCTACCGTGACGAGGTCTTGGCCGCCAACCTCGCCCGTGACATCCCGCCCTGACTTGTCGGGAGTCCAGCCACCGTTTGGTCCGCTCGGGCGGCGACGTAGGGTGCGGTGATGGTGGACGCGCTGGTCGACGGCTTCGGGCGGGTGCACCGGGACCTGCGCATCTCGGTCACCGACCGGTGCAACTTCCGGTGCACGTACTGCATGCCGGCGGAGGGCATGGAGTGGTTGCCACGCGAGGAGGTGCTGACGTTCGAGGAGATCGAGCGGGTGGCCCGGGTGTGCGTCGAACGCTTCGGCTTCGACTCGATCCGCCTCACCGGCGGTGAGCCGACGGTACGGGCCCGCCTCCCGCTCCTCGTCGCCAAGCTGGCTGCGCTCGACGGGCCGGCGGGGCCCGTCGACATCGCCCTCACCACCAACGGCGCCACCCTCGAGCTGCTGGCCGACGACCTCGTCGCCGCCGGGCTCCGGCGCATCAACGTGAGCCTCGACACCCTGCGCCCGGAGCGGTTCCTCGCGCTGACCCGCCGCGACGCCCTCGGCCCGGTGTTGACGGGCATCGACGCCGCCGTGCGCGCCGGCCTGGACCCGGTCAAGGTCAACTGCGTGCTCATGCGCGGCGTGAACGACGACGAGGTGGTCGACCTCGCCCGCTACGGGCGCGACCACGGCGTGACCGTCCGCTTCATCGAGTTCATGCCCCTCGACGCCTCGGGCGGGTGGGCCGACGACCAGGTGGTACCCGCCGCCGAGATCGTGGCCCGCATCGACGAGGTGTTCCCCCTCGAGCCCCTGTCGGCGGCCGACCGCGGTTCGGAGCCCGCTGCCCGCTGGCGCTACCGCGACGGCCGGGGCGAGCTCGGCGTCATCCCCACCGTCACCGAGGCCTTCTGCGCCAGCTGCGACCGGGTGCGCCTCACGGCCGACGGCCAGCTGCGGTCCTGCCTGTTCGCCACCGAGGAGACCGACCTGCGGGGCGCCCTCCGGGCCGGCGCCTCCGACGACGCCCTCGCCGAGCTGCTGCGCACCACCGTCGCCGGCAAGTGGGCCGGCCACGGCGTCGGCACGGTCACGTTCATCCGCCCCAAGCGGAGCATGTCCCAAATCGGCGGGTAGGCGGGGACCCCGAGGGTTGCTCCAGTCTGGGCGGTGGGGGCGGCGACCCGCACGCTCCTCACCCAAACCACAGATCGGGGCGCACGGGCCACCGCCCCCACCTTTGGGTACGTCGCGACCCCCACCCCGCTGCGTTCGGTGATTCCCACGCCGGCGGCCGCCTTCGGCGGCGCCGTCGCCTTCCAACGCCGGCCTCGGCCTTCGGCCGGCCCGGCGCCCGGCCCGGCTGGCTGGCTGCTCTACACTCGTCAAGCATGTCGGATCGAGGGCTCACGCATCTGGACCCGTTGGGGCGGGCTCGCATGGTCGACGTCACGCCCAAGGAGGCGACGCACCGGCGGGCGGTCGCCCGGGGGAAGGTGCTGATGGCGCCGGAGTCGACGGCGCTGGTGGCCCGGGGTGCGGTGACCAAGGGTGATGTGCTCGCCGTGGCGCGCGTCGCCGGCATCCAGGCGGCCAAGCGCACGGCGGACCTGCTGCCGCTGTGCCACCCGCTGCTGGTGGGGTCGGTCCTCGTGAACTTCCGGATCGAGGACGCCTACATCGAGGTCGAGGCCCAGGTCGACACCGTCGACCGCACCGGCGTGGAGATGGAGGCGCTCACCGCCTGTTCGGTGGCGTGCCTCACCATCTACGACATGTGCAAGTCGGTCGACCGGTCGATGACCATCGCCGATGTGGCGCTGTGGGAGAAGACCGGGGGCCGTTCCGGCACCTACCGGCGCAGCCCCGACCTTGATCGCGACGAACTCGGCCTGTAGCGCGGCGTCGTACTGCCGGCGCCGCTCACCGTGGCGGGCAAAGGGGTCGCAGTGGTCGAAGAAGGTGCGCCGACGCTGGCGCCAGACGGGCCGTTCGTAGTAGAACTGTAACCTTCGACGCCGGACCGCAAACCTCGGTCTGGCTCGGAACCGCTCGTCCATCGGACCGCCACCATCCACCACCTCGCCGAGGTGCTCGGATACGGTCCACGACACCCGAAGGCAGGCACGGAGCGTGACCCTCTTGGTGCTGATCATCCTGGCTGCGATCTGGGCGGCGGTGCTGTTGCCGCCCTATCTCCAGAGCCGAAGCGAGAGCCGACCGGCTGACTCGATCTCGGCGTTCCGCAACCAGCTGTCAGTGCTCGAGCGCCGCGCCGGCGTGGCCTCGCCCCGGCCTCGCCCGACGAGCGCGGTCGGCCGTCGCCCGGTGCGCGCCGACGGCGCCACCGTGACCCCGTTCGGTCGGGCCCCGGTGACGTCGCACCGCGCCGCCGCCCGTCCCGCCTACGACCCCGCCCGCTTCGCCCGGGCCGAGGCCAAGAAGCGCCGCCGCGACATCCTCTTCACGCTGGTGGCGGCGTCCGCCATCACCCTCGTCCTCGGCATCGTCGCCGCCCCCGTCCTCGTCGTGCACCTGCTCGTCGACGTCCTGCTCGCCGGCTACGTGGCCTTGCTCGTGCGCATGAAGCGGATCGCCGACGAGCGCGCCAACAAGGTGCGCTACCTGCGGCCCGCCCCCGTCGCCTACCGCCCCGAGCTGGCGCTGCGCCGCACCGCCACCTGAGCGCCGCTCGGTCGTCGGCGTACCCGCCCGACCCGGCCACTACGCTGGCGTGTCCCTCGGGGGTGTAGCTCAGTTGGCTAGAGCGCTTCGGTCGCATCGAAGAGGCCGTGGGTTCGAATCCCATCACCTCCAC
>JBBJOU010000325.1:0-3245 GCA_037724305.1 Acidimicrobiales bacterium | reverse complement strand
CACCATCGCCTTCTCGCAAAGCGCCGCCGACGGCGTGACCCAGGACCTCTTCCGCATCGACGTCGTCACCGGCGAGGAGCGCCCGTTGCTCGTGCGCGACGAGGTCGACGGGATCGTCGCCGGCTGACGGCGATCAGGACCGCGGTCACCTACGGTCGCTGGCTGTGAGCGATCTCTTCTCCATCGCCGGCAAGCGGGCCCTCGTGACCGGCGGGTCGCGGGGCATCGGCCTCATGATCGCCCGCGGGTTCGTCGCCGCCGGCGCCCACGTCACCATCTCGTCGCGCAAGGCCGCCGTGTGCGAGCAGGTGGCCGCCGAGCTGACCGCCGCCGGGCCCGGCACCTGCGACGCCATCCCCGCCGACCTGTCGACCGAGGCCGAGTGCGCCCGCCTCGCCGGGGAGGTGGCGGGACGCACCGACGTCCTCCACGTGCTCGTCAACAACGCCGGTGCCACCTGGGGCGCGCCGCTGGCCGAACACGACACCGCCAGTTGGGCGCGTGTGCTCGACGTCAACGTGCAGGCCGTCTTCCACCTCACGAAGTCCTGCCGCCCGCTCCTCGACGCCGCCGCCACCGACGACGATCCCGCCCGGGTCATCAACGTCGGCTCCATCGACGGCCTCCGGGTCCCGACACTGGAGACGTTCTCGTACTCCGCCTCGAAGGCGGCGGTGCACCAGCTCACCCGCCACCTCGCCCTCGCCCTCGCCCCCCGGATCACCGTGAACGCCATCGCCCCCGGGCCGTTCGAGTCGAAGATGATGGCGGCGACGCTCGCGGCCTTCGGCGACGAGATCGCGGCCGGCGCGCCGCTGCGCCGCATCGGGCGCCCCGACGACATGGCCGGCACCGCCGTGTTCCTGGCCAGCCGGGCCGGCAGCTACCTCACCGGTGCCGTGATCCCCGTCGACGGCGGCATCGCCACCACCCGGTAGCGCAACGCGGGTCAGCGGGGCGGGAGGGGGGCGCGCCGGTGGCGGCGCCGGCTGGACTCGGCCACGGCATCGGGGACGTCGATCTCGAGGCGGAGCAACGCGCCGCCAAGGGTCTTGCCGAGGTTGTCGGAGCGCAGCGATCGCGGTGCGCCGCCGTCCAGGGCGCCGTGGAGCACGAACTTGACGGCGAGCACGTTGCGGGCCTCGTAGCGTTCGACCGGCCCGGTGACGAGGGCGCCGAAGTGGGCGGCGACCACCTCCGGCGTCACCGCCGCCAGCACGGCGTCGTAGGCGGCGGCGTCGTCGCAGAAGAGCGTCAGGTCGGAGATGTCGCCCTTGTCACCGGGACGGGCGCCGCACAGGTCGACCAGTCGGATCGTCGCCACGGCGGGAACGGTACCGGCGGCGCCGCTGCTCGCTACTCTTCCGCCCGCCCATGGCCGTGTTCCTCGTCCGCCACGCCATCGCCAAGGGCCGCCACGGCTGGTCCGGCGACGACATGCTGCGCCCCCTCACCTCCCGGGGACGGCGCCAGGCCGACGGCATCGCCGACCTGCTCGAAGGCGAACCGATCCGCCGCCTCGCCTCGAGCCCGGCGGCGCGCTGCCACCAGACGGTGGCGCCCGTCGCCGAGCGCCTCGGGCTCGAGGTCAGTGACGCCCACGAGCTCCTCGAGGGGGAAGCCCCCAAGCACGCCCTCGCCCTCGTGCTGGAGCTCGCCCCCAAGCGGGGCGACAGCGTGCTGTGCACCCACGGCGACCTGGTGCCCGACCTCCTCGACCGCCTCCGCCACCACGGCCTGGCGCTCGACACCGACCCCGCCTTCGCCAAGGGCTCCACCTGGCACCTCGCCTGGGACGGCGACCGCTTCACCACCGCCACCTACCTGCCCCCGCCAGCCTGAGCACAGGTACGAGGTGGCGGGAGACGGGCCCGCCATCCCGGTCCGCCGGCGCGCCACCCGGACACGCTCCCCTACCGTGCACGGCGATGGCGCCATGCGCAGGATGCGGGTTCGAGTACGAGACGGTGGCGCTCGAGGAGGTCGGTCCGGCCATCGTCGCCGGCGCCGTTGCCCTCGGGGCGGTGGTCGCTGCCGGGGGGGCGGCGGTGCGGGCCCGCCCGTCTCCCCTCGTGTGGTCGGCGCTGGAGTACGCCTGCCACGTCCGCGACGTCCTGCTGGTGCAGCGCGAACGGATACTGCTCGGCCTGCGGGCCGAGGCGCCGGCACTGGTCCCCATGGGACGCGACGAGCGGGTCGAGCACGACGGCTACGGCGAGCAGGACCCGCGCGACGTCGCCCGCCAACTCGACGATGCCGCGCTGCTCTTCACCCGGCTGTTCGGGCGCCTCTCGGCCTCCGAGCTCGCCCGAACGGTGATCTACAACTTCCCGGCACCGGCCGAGCGGACGCTCGCCTGGCTCGGCGTGCACACGGTGCACGAGGTCGTGCACCACCTCGCCGACGGGCGGGCGGCGCTGGCGTCCGGGTCGGACCGGCACCGACCGGTCACGGGGCCGTGATGGCGACCGTCGGGAAGTAGGTCCCACGTCCGGCTACGACGTCGCCAGCGCCACCCGGACGCGGGCGTCGACGAGGGCGCGGTCGACGGCGAAGGCCTCGACGGCCAGCTGCTGGCTGGGGGCACCGTCGCGGGTGCGGCCCACGCTGGCGAGCCCGGGGGGGCCGGACAGCACGAGCACCCCGACCTCCTGCGAGACCGCCGCCGCGGTGCGCTCGTCGGCGGCCCGCCACGCCAGGCGGCCGACCACCTCGGGCGGGTCCCACCCCGCCGGCACGCCGACCGTGGGCCCGCCGAAGGCGTCGACGCCGAAGTACTCCTCGTGCCAGGCCTCGACCGCGAGGCCGGCCTGCTCAGCGCGGCCGCGCACGTACTCCAGCGCGGCGCGGGCCTTGGCCTCGGCGTCGGGCCAGGTGTAGGCGAGCTTGGCCTCGCCGGCCCAGCCGGCCGGGGTGCACACCAGGCCCTTGTACGTGGCCGGCGGCGGCGCTCCCCGGGTACCCGACACGCGCACCCGGTCGTCGCCGAGATCGTCGAGGGCGAGGGCGGTGAAGTCGGCGGTGACGTCGGGGTTCAGGTAGTGCGCCGGGTCGTGCACCTCGTAGAGCAACTGCTCCCGAACGGTGTCGAAGGTGACCCGGCCGCCGGTGCCGGGCGCCTTGGTGATCACTGCGTTCCCGTCGGCGTCGACCTCGCCGATGGGGAACGCCTTGCGCAGTGGGTCGGGGTCGACCCACCAGTCACCGGAGAAGTTGCCGCCGCACACCTGGCCCGAGCACTCGAG
>JBBJOU010000324.1:0-3255 GCA_037724305.1 Acidimicrobiales bacterium | reverse complement strand
CCGCGGTGGTGTGAAGGGCGTTCCCACGCCGTCGGCGGCCTTCGGCCGTGACGGCGCCGCGGCGACGGAGCGTCGGCAACGTCGTCCGTACGGGTGGTTCCCGTGCTTTTGCTCCGGGTTGGCTTGAGTCGTGGTCGGGCGCCGCCGATAGTCGGGCCATGGAACATCCTGGTGGGGTTGTACGGGCGCGTCGGTACGCGGTGGCGGTTGTGGCGCTCGTCGCCGCCATGGTCGGCGTGGTCGCCCCGTCGGCGGCGCAGGCGGCGCCGCCGCCCGCTGCTGCAGGCCAGACGGAGCGCTACATCGTGCGGTTCGTGGCGGGGTCGGACCCCGACGTCGAGGCCCGGGCCGCGGGTGTTGACGGTGGGCGGGTCGAGCGGGTCCTGCGCCACGTGTTCCCGGGGGCGGTGGTCGACCTGCCGGCGGCGGCGGCGAACGGGCTGCGCAACAACCCGCGGGTGGCGGCGATCGAGCTCGACGCCCCCGTCACGGCGTCGGACACCCAGCCCGGCCCGGTGTGGGGGCTCGACCGCATCGATCAGCGCCCGCTCCCGCTCTCGGGCTCCTACACCTACCCCGCCGCCGGCGGCGGGGTGACGGCGTACGTCGTCGACTCCGGCGTGCGGGCCGATCACGTCGATCTCAGCGGACGGGTCCGGGGCGGGTACACGGCGTTCACCGACGGCTACGGCTCCGGTGACTGCAACGGTCACGGCACCCACGTGGCGGGGACCATCGGCGGCGAGACGTACGGTGTCGCCAAGGACGTCGCGCTCGTCGCCGTCCGGGTGCTCGGCTGCGACGGCTCGGGCACGTGGTCGGGCGTGATCGCCGGGCTGGACTGGGCCGTGGCCGACCACCCGGCGGGGGCGCCGGCGGTGCTCAACCTGAGCCTTGGCGGCCCGGCCAGCGCGACGGTCGACGCCGCCGTCCAGGCCGCCATCAACGACGGGATCACCGTGGCCGTGGCGGCCGGGAACGCCAACGTCGACGCCTGCGCCACCACCCCCGCTCGGGTGGCCGCGGCGCTCACCGTCGGCGCCACCGACAGCACCGACGCCCGGGCGTCGTTCTCCAACTACGGCCCGTGCCTGGACCTCTTCGGCCCGGGCGTGTCGATCCGGTCCGCCGCCACCTCCTCGGCAACGGCCACCACGACGATGTCGGGCACCTCGATGGCGGCCCCCCATGTGGCCGGCGCCGCCGCCGTCGTGCTCGCGCAGCAGCCGGCCCTGGCACCCGCCGAGGTCGCCGCCCGCCTCGGCGGTGCCGCCACGGCCGGTGTCGTCACCCTCGCCGGCTCGGGATCGCCGAACCGCCTCCTCTACGCTGACCCCGCAGCCGTGTTCGCCCCGGCGGCGACCGTCCCCGCACCGCCGACGAACGTGCGGGCGGCGCCCCGCAAGCGGGCGGCGCCCCTGACCTGGACCCGGGGAAGTGACGGCGGATCGCCGCTCACCAGCCAGACGGTGCGGGTCTACCAGGGCGCGAGCCTCGTGCGGACCATCGCGGTGAGCGCCACGGCCACGGGTGTCACCGTCACGGGTCTTCAGGCCGGGCAGGCCTACAGCTTCTCGGTGGTCGCCACGAACGCCGTGGGGTCGAGCGCCGAGTCCGTGCGCTCGAACATCGTGTACCCGAGGTGATCGCCGCCGCCCCGTGACGCGCCGCATGACCCGGGCGGGGCCAGGCAGAGCCGTAAGGTTGGTGGGTGCCTCGCCATGCTGCGCCGAGACCGCAGCACCGGCGGCGGCTGACCATCGCCGTAGTGGGCGCCGTGGCCGTGCTCGGACTGGGCGGGGCGTGGGCCGTCGGCGGCGGTGAGCCCGACGAGCCCGCCCCCGTGGCCGCCTTCGACGACGGCGCGGCCGTCGCCACCACCACGACCGGTGACGCCGACGTCGAGGGCGATGAGGGGGAGAGGTCGGCGGAGGCCGAGGACGAGCCGACGTCGGGCTTCGCCACGCCCGGCCTGCTGACGTTCCGGGGCAGTCCCACCCGCAGCTACTACGGCGAGGGGCCGGTACCGTCCGACCCCGAGGAGCTGTGGAGCTATCCCGGTGACTCGGGGGGCATGTGCGCCCAGTCCAGCGGGCGGCAGTGGTGCGGGAGCGGGTGGACGGGCCAGCCGTCGGTGTTCGAGAGCGACATCGGTGGGGTCGAGCGGACGTGGGTGGTCTTCGGGGCCTACGACACGGCCGTGCACTTCGTCGACTACGACACCGGTGAGGACATCCTCCCCCCGTTCCCCACCGGCGACATCATCAAGGGTTCGGTGTCGGTCGACCCGGACGGCTTCCCGCTCGTCTACTCCGGCAGTCGCGACAACGAGTTCCACATCCTCGCCATCGACCGGCCCGAGGCCACCGAGCTGTGGACGCTCGACGCCGAGGCGGTGTCGCCCACGTTGTGGAACGACGACTGGGACGGTTCGGGCCTCGTCGTCGACGACTACCTCTACATCGGCGGCGAGAACTCGCAGTTCCACGTGGTGAAGCTCAACCGGGGCTACGACGCCGACGGCCTCGTCACCGTCGACCCCGAGCTGGTGTTCAACGCCCCCGGCTGGGACGACCAGCTCCTCGCCGACATCGGTGACGACGAGGTGTCGATCGAGAACTCGGTCGCCATGTTCGACGACGTCGTCTACTTCGCCAACTCCGGCGGGCTGGTGCAGGGCTGGGACGTCTCGGGCATCCCCGACGGCGAGCCTGCCGAACGGGTCTTCCGGTTCTGGATGGGCGAAGACGTCGACGCCTCGGTGGTCATCGACGACGAGGGCATGCTCTACGTCGCCGCCGAGTTCGAGCACAACACCCCGAGCCGCCAGGCCCGGGCCGAGGCGGTCGGCCAGCTGGTGAAGCTCGACCCGTCGCAGCCCGACGACCCGGTGGTGTGGTCGGTCGCCAACCAGGAGAGCACCCCCGACGCCGGCTTCTGGGCGACGCCGGCCATCGTCGGCGACATGCTCTACATCGCCGACAACGCCGGCGAGCTCTACGGCATCGACCGCATGACCGGCGAGCAGGTGTGGCAGATCTCCCTCGCCGGCCCCACCTGGCAGTCACCGGTGGTGGTCGACGATGTGCTGATCGAAGGCGACTGCGACGGCATCCTGCGAGGCTTCGACGTCTCCGACCCCACCGTCGAGCCGCCCGAGCTGTGGTCGGTGTCGGTGGGCGGTTGCATCGAGTCCACCCCCGCCCTGTGGGAGGGCCGCCTCTTCTTCGGCACCCGCGCCGGCCGCTTCCACGC
>JBBJOU010000323.1:0-3275 GCA_037724305.1 Acidimicrobiales bacterium | reverse complement strand
GGCGGTGGTGCTGTGGCTCGTCGGCTCGCTCGCCTTCTCCGGCTACGCCGCCAACGTCGGCAGCTTCGGGGAGACCTACGGCAGCCTGGCCGGCATCGTGGTGGTGATGCTGTGGCTGTTCCTCAGCGCCCTGGTGGTGTTGCTGGGTGCCGAGCTCAACTGCGAGCTGGAGCGCCAGACCGGCTGCGACACCACCGAGGGCCGACCGCAGGCGCTCGGCCGCCGGGGCGCCTACGCCGCCGACACGGTCGGTGGCACCGCCGCCGACGTGAAGGCCGAGGCGAAGGAGCGCAAGGCGGCGATGCGCTGACCCGGGCCGCTCAGGCCACCGGCGGCGGGAAGCCGCCGGTGGCGACGGGGCTCCACCGCTCGATGGTCAGGCGGATCAACGCCTTGCCTTGGTCGCGCATCGCCCGGCGGTACTCCTCCCAGTCGGGATGCTCGCCGCTGATGGCGCGGTAGTAGTCGACCAGGGCGTCCTCGGCCTCGGGGAGCCGGAGGAGCTCGGCGGAGCCCTCGACCTGCGCCCAGGGACCATCCCAGTCGTCGGAGAGCACCACGGCGGCGACGCGTGGATCGCGTTCGACGTTGCCGGCTTTGGCCCGTTGCGGGTACGTCGACACGACCAAGCGACCCTGGTCGTCCACGCCGCAGGTGACCGGCGAGCCCTGCGGCTCACCGTCGCGGCGGCGGGTGAGGAGCACGGCGTGGTGGCGGGGGCGGAGGAACTCGAGGAGCGCGTCGCGCTCGACGGCGTCGGTGGTGGCGATCCGGCGGGCCGTCACTGCTCGGGGGCTGCGCCCCCGCGCCCCATCGCCGGGCGGCTCGCTGGCGCTCGCGCGCCCGGCATGCCCTCGCTTCGCTCGGTCATGGGCGGCACCCTAGGACCATGGCCCGAGACGACGACATGCCCTCCCCTGCGACCGATCGGGACCGCGCCTTGACGGGGCGGCGGGTCCTGGTGACGGGAGCGTCCAGCGGGATCGGCGAGGCCACCGCCCGTGCGCTCGCCGCCGCCGGGGCGCGGGTGGCGGTCCTGGCCCGCCGGGCGCCCCGCCTCGAAGCCCTGGCCGCCGAGCTGGGTGGGGTGGCGGTGGTCGCCGACATCACCGACGACGCCGCCGCCGTCGCCGCCGTCGACGAGGCGGCGGCGGCCCTCGGTGGGCTCGACGCCCTGGTGAACTCGGCCGGCCTCATGCAGCCGGGACCGGTGGGTGACACCGATCCGGCGTCGTGGCGGGCCACCTTCGACCTCAACGTCATCGCCCTGCTGGTGGTGACCAAGGCGGCGATCCGCCACCTGGCCGACGGCACCGATCCCACGGTCGTCAACATCTCGTCGATGTCGGGGCGCCGGGTCCCGGGCCCGGACGGCGGGGTCTACGCCGCCAGCAAGTTCGCCGTCCACGCCCTGGGGGAGTCGTTGCGCCAGGAGCTCGGGCCGGACGGCATCCGGGTCACCACGGTGGCACCGGGGTTCGTGCGCACGCCGATCTTCGAGCGGGCCGAGGGCGACGACGACGAGGTCACCGCCAGCTACCGCGAGCGCAACGCCACCCTCGGGCTCGATGCCGCGCGCGTCGCCGACGCCGTCTGCCACGTGCTCGCCCAGCCGGCCGAGGTGACGGTGGTCGAGCTCGCCCTGACCCCGTCGGCACAGCAGCACTGAAGCGCGGGGACGGTCGGCCGCCGCCGGCCGCGCCGTGGTCGTAGGATCGCCCCATGACCGAGCGAAGCGAGGAAGCGCCGGGCGACGAGCCGGTCGCCGACACCGACGACGAGCAGATGGTCGAGGAGGAGCTCCTCGTCGAGGAGATCTCCATCGACGGCATGTGCGGGGTCTACTGATCCCGGCCGGCACCGCCGTGGCTGCTCCGGCGGGGCCCCCGCCCCTCGACGGTGCCGCCCCCTACCGGCTCCACCCCCAGGTCGCCATCCGCCCCGAGGCCTTCGGCGCCCTCGCCTACCACTACGGCAACCGGCGCCTCACCTTCCTGCGGTCGCCGGAGCTGGTCGAGCTGGTGCGCGCCCTCGAGCGCCACGACACCCTCGACGCCGCCCTCGCCGCCTCGGGCGTCGCCCCTGATCGCTGGTCGGCGATGCGCACCGCCCTCGCGTCCCTCGCCGCCTCGGAGGTCCTCTGTGCCCGCTGATCTGCGCCTCGCTGGGCGCGCCAGCACGTTGACCGCGGAGCTCAAGCGCGGTCTCGACGCCCCGATCTGTCTCACCTGGGAGCTCACCTACGGCTGCAACCTGGCCTGCGTGCACTGCCTGTCGTCGTCGGGCCGGCGCGACCCCCGCGAGCTGAGCACGGCCGAGGCCATGGGCGTGATCGACGGCCTCCACGACCTCCAGGTGTTCTACGTCAACATCGGCGGCGGCGAGCCCACCGTCCGGGCGGACTTCTTCGACCTCGTCGACTACGCCGTCGAGCGCGGCGTCGGCGTCAAGTACTCCACCAACGGCACCACCCTGACCGCGGCGCGGGCCGCCTGGCTGGCCGCCGCTGACTACGTCGACGTGCAGGTCTCGATGGACGGGGCCACGGTCGCCACCAACGACGCCGTACGGGGCGCCGGCACCCATGCCCGCGCCGTGCGGGCACTCGAACTGCTGGCCGACGCCGGGTTCCGCCAGCCCAAGATCAGCGTGGTCATGACCCGCCACAACGTCGACGAGCTCGACCAGCTCGAGGCGCTGGCGGCCCGTTTCGGCGCCCAGCTCCGCCTCACCCGGCTACGTCCGTCGGGTCGCGGCGCCGAGGTGTGGCACGACCTCCACCTCCGGCCCGAGCAGCAGGTCCGGCTCTACCACTGGCTGCGGGTGCGCCCGGATGTGCTCACCGGCGACTCGTTCTTCCACCTCTCGGCGCTGGGCGAGGCCCTCCCCGGGCTCAACCTGTGCGGCGCCGGCCGGGTGGTGTGCCTCATCGATCCGGTGGGCGACGTCTACGCCTGCCCGTTCGTGCTCCACGAGGAGTTCCACGCCGGCAGCGTCCGCGATCCCGGCGGCTTCGCCCGGGTGTGGCGCGAGAGCGAGCTGTTCGGGCGCCTGCGCCAACCCGACTCGGCGGGGGCGTGCGTGTCATGCGGGAGTTACGACGCCTGCCAGGGCGGGTGCATGGCCGCCAAGTTCTTCACCGGCCTCCCCCTCGACGCCCCCGACCCCGAGTGCGTCCTCGGCCACGGCGAGGCCGCCCTCGCCGCCGCCACGGCGGCCGTCCCGCGCGGCCCCGACCACTCCGTCCCCGTCGCCCTCTCCCGGCGCCGCCTCGG
>JBBJOU010000322.1:0-3277 GCA_037724305.1 Acidimicrobiales bacterium | reverse complement strand
TCGTCCTCGACCTCTTGGCGACGGGCCAGCAGCATCCGCGACAGCAGGATGAGCTGGACCACGGCGAGCGGCTCGCTGCGGTCGCCGTCGCCGATGACCCCGAGGGTGTCGGGGAGCTCGGCGTCGACGCCGAGCGCGCCCCAGATCACCTTCTCGACCTCGCGGGTGGCGTCGCGCGAGGCGTAGGCGTGGACGTGGAGGGCGTCGACCGGCTTGCCGTCCTCGTCGCGCATGAGCTTGAGGTGGACGGCGCCACGGTGGTCGTCGCCGAGGACGGCCGCCAGGTCCGGGTGGGGGGCGGTCGGTCGGAGCAGGATCGTCGCCGACAGCGGGTCCGAGCTCCGCTCGCCCCGCTCCTCGATGGGCGCGAAGCGCACGACGATGTCGGCCCACCGGCGCTGGGGCCGGATGTAGGCCGCCGAGTCGGGCTCGCGCTTGTCGAGGTCGGCGAGGACCTGCTCCTCGGTGTAGCCCCGGTCGCGGGTGTCGCGCTTGACCTTCCAGGCCCGGCGGATCTCCTCGGGGGGATCGACGTAGACCGAGAGGTCGAAGCACGCCCGCGACAGGCGGCTGTGCAGCGGGAGGAGGCCCTCGATGATCACGTTCTCGGTCGGCTCGAACAGGACCGGCCGGTCGAGGGTGCCGTCGTGGTGGTTGTAGATGGGCTTGAGGATCGGCTCGCCCATCGCCAGCAGTTGCAGGTGCTGGTCCATGATCCCCATGTAGTTGCACGCCGGGTCCAGGGGCGTGAACGGCAGGCTCTTGCGCTCGATGCGGTCGTAGCGGTGGTAGTCGTCGACGCAGATCGAGCTCACCGCATTGTGGCCGAGGGCTTCGACCAGGCCCCGGGTGAGGGTCGTCTTGCCGGCGGCACTGTCGCCGGCGATGGCCAGCATCACCGGTCGCGTGGCCCCCTCACCGGCGAAGCGGCGCATCGAGACGGTCTTCGGGCTCATGCGGGGGCTCCCATCCCCACGACACTAGGGAGCGCCCCCGGCGGCGCCTTCCCCCCGGGGGGTGAGCGCCGGTGGGAGCCCCGCCGGGTCGACTCGTAGGATCAGGAGATGGACGAGCGCAGCGAGGGGGCATCGCCCATACGGGTCGTCCTCGTCGACGATCACCAGATCGTGCTCGACGGCCTGCGGGCCATGCTCCGCCCGCACGCCGCCGAGGTGGAGGTGGTGGCCGGTACCACCGACCCGGCCGAGGCCCGCCGCCTGGTGGTCGACCTGGCCCCCGACGTCGCCCTCGTCGATGTCCGCATGCAGGCCATCAGCGGGTTGGAGCTGTGCGCCGAGCTCCTGCGGCTGGCGCCGGCGACCAAGGTGGTGCTGCTCACCGTCTACGACGACGAGCAGTACCTGTTCGAGGGGCTCCGGGCGGGGGCGGCCGGCTACCTCACCAAGCAGATCCTGGCCGACGAGCTGCTCGCCCAACTGCGTCGTGTGCTGGCCGGCGACATCGTGGTCGACCCGAGCCTCGCCGGGCGCGTGGCCCTGTCGGCCGCCCGCCTCCACCGGGGCGAGTTCTGGCCCGGTGCCTCGCTCGGGTTGAGCCAGCGCGAGAGCGAGGTGCTCGAGCTCATGGTGCACGGCAACGCCAACCGCGCCATCGCCGCTCGCCTGGTGCTGGGCGAGGAGACCATCAAGACCCACGTGCGGTCGATCTACCGCAAGCTCGGTGTCGCCGACCGGTCCCAGGCCGTGGCCCTCGCCCTCCGGGAGGGCACCTTTCTGTGACACGGGAGCCAGGGACGCATGACCCTGCCGGTGGCGAGCCGGCGTGGACGGCGCTGCTGCGCGAGATCATCTCCATCGCCGGCGAGGAGCGCGACCTGCCGTCGCTGCTGCGCCAGGTCGCCCGCCTGGTCGTCGCCTTCACCGCCGCCGACGCCTGCTTCGTGCACGTCGTCGACCGCGACGCCGCCGAGGTCGTGCTCATGGGCGCCACCCCCGAGGAGTTCGACGCCCTCGTCGGCACGATCCGCCTCCCCATGGGCGAGGGCATCGCCGGGTGGGTGGCCCAGCACGGGCGGCCGGCCGTGGTCGAGGACAAGTGGTCCGACCCCCGGTACCGCTACATCCCCCAGCTCCGGGGCGAGGAGTTCAGCTCGCTGGTGTCGGTGCCGTTGCTCCGGCCCCACGCCGCCGTCGTCGGGGTGCTCAACGTGCACGCCCACGACCCCCGTCACTTCGGCCCGGACACCGTCACCCGCCTCGAGGAGGTCGCCAGCCTCGTGGCCGGGTTGGTGGAAGGGGCGGTGCTCCACGCCCGCCTGCAGCGCCGGGAGGCCGACCTCGAGGCGTTCGCCGTGCGCACCATCGAGCTCCAGGAGCTCGATCGGCGGCGCATCGCCGGCGACATCCACGACGGCATCAGCCAGCGGCTGGTGAGCGCCTGGTACCACCTGCGGGCGGCGATGGCCCTCACCGCCGACCCGGCGGTCGAGGAGGAGCTCACGGTGACGGCGGCGCTGCTCTCGGAGGCGCTCGAGGACTCGCGCCGGGCCATCACCGGGTTGCGCCCGGCCCTGCTCGACGACCTCGGGCTCAGCGCCGCCATCACCTCAGTGGCGGCGAACCTGGGCGATGTGGAGGTCGCCGTCGACCTGGCCGAGTGCGGCCTGGCCCCCCATGTCGAGACCGCGCTGTTCCGGATCGCCCAGGAGACGTTGCAGAACGTGGTCAAGCACGCCGGCGCGTCGCGGGTCGAGGTCACGCTCGGCCACGATGGCGACGCCGTGGTGCTGACCGTCAGCGACGACGGGGCCGGCTTCGACCCGACGGCCAGCGGGGGGGCGACCACCTTCGGGTTGGCCGGGATGCACGAGCGCGCCAGCCTCCTCGGTGCCACGCTGGTGGTCCGGTCGACCCCGGGCGAGGGGACGAGCGTCGCCGTGAGACTCCCCGCCGACCGCCCCGCATCACCCGCGTAGGAGGCGGCGGGCGGCGGGGGCGACGACGAAGGCACCCGGGGCGCTCAGCAGCGACCGGGCGGCCAGCGTCGCGGTGGGCGACAGGGCGACGGCCGAGGAGGCCACGAGGTGCCAGGGCCGCTCCATGGGGGTGCCGGGACAGTCGATGCGGGCGAGGATCCCCGCATCGAGGCGGCGCGTGACCGCGCCGAGCGGCAGCAGGGCGATGCCGAAGCCGGCCACCACCGCCTCCTCGACGGCGCCGTTGGAGCCGAGGACCATCCGGGGCGGGTCGAGCCCGTGGTGGGCGACCAACTCGTCGGCGGCGATGCGGGTACCCGAACCCTCCTCCCGCAGCAGCCA
>JBBJOU010000321.1:0-3285 GCA_037724305.1 Acidimicrobiales bacterium | reverse complement strand
CCTTCCGGATCCGGACCCCCACAGTGTTCCCGACGGCGCCGGACCCCCACCATCGGCCCGCGGGGCTGCGCCATGCGGCAGCACCCACGACGCCTCGACCACAACACGCCGAATCCGGCGAGACAGGGGGTGGACCGGCTTCGGTGGAGGGCGGAAACCGGTTCGCAGATGAAGCCCACGGCGGCGTTGGCGGGGCGGTCACCGGTTCGCAGGTGAAGCCTCGGCGGCACCGGAGGACCCTGGAGGTGGAGGCAGGAGTCGAGCCCCTAGGGCGAGGTGACGCCCGGAGCCGACCATCAGGTCAGCATTCTCTCGACGACCGCCTGCCAGCTCTCGTGGCCGGGGTCGAGCACCTCGAAATGACCGCCGGCGAACGTCACCAACTCGGCCTCGTCACCCGCTGCCGTTGACGCCGCCGCCCACGCCTCCGACTGGGCGATGGGCACGATCCGGTCACCCCTCCCGTGGACGCACAGGGTCGGCACGCCCGTCGGGAGTCGCTCGATCGGCGAGCCGAGGTCGTAGCGTTCGGGCACGGCGGTCGGCGACCCGCCGAGCAGGGCGGCGGCCGCCCCGCCGCCCAGTCCCGCTTCCTCCGAGGCGCGCAGGTCGGCCACACCGGCCTGGCTGACAGCGGCGGCGACCGCCACCGCCGGCGCAGCGCCGGGGGCGTCGCCGGGGAGGCCGGGACGGGTCGCCAACCAGAGCGCCAGGTGCCCGCCTGCCGAGTGGCCGACGGCGACCACCCGGGCCAGGTCGAGGCGGTGCGCGCCGGCGAGGGTGGCGAGGTGGTCGACGGCGGCGCCGACGTCGGCGAAGGTCGTCGGCCACCCGCCCCCCGGCTCGCCGACCCGGCGGTACTCGATGTTCCACACCGCCCACCCCCGGCCCACGGCGTCGGCGGCCAACGGGTCCATCAGGGAGCGGTCGAAATCGGCGCGCCAGAACCCGCCGTGCACGAGGACCAGCACCGGGTGCGGCCCATCCCCGGCCGGCGTCACGAGGTCGGCGACCTGACTGGGGTGGTCGCCGTAGGCGATGACCAGCCGGTCGTTGTCCCGCAGGGCGTCACGCCGGGAACTCGACCCGATGAGCACCCGCCCCCCGCCCACGGCCGCGCCCACCCCGGCGGTGATGCCGAGGAACCGGCGGCGGGAGGGGCGGCCGACGGTCACGACCGCTCTACGGCCCCACGACCACCGAGGGACGGCGGGCCGCGCTACCGCCAGGCGACGGGGCTCACCCGAAGCCGAGGTCCAACGTGAGCGGCACCGCCTCGATGCCGCTGGTGATCGTCTCGCCGGTGCCGGGAGAGGTGGTCCGGTACGGCAGACCCTGGCGGCGGGCGACCGCGGCCACCGCCCGGCACAGGACGTCGAGCTGGTCGACGCCGGGTGGCTGGTGGCCGGCGCGGCCGGCGGCGAGGAGGCGGCGGCGCAGGTCGGCCGGCACCAGGACCCAGTGGACCTGGCACAGGGGGAAACCGTCGGGCACGGGGGTGGCGCAGTCCACCGCTGCACAGGTCGCCGTCGTCCGCACCGGCCCAGTGTCGCGCCCGCGCCACTACCTCAGACGTCATCGCCACGCCGCCCGTGATCGTCCATGGTGGCGGTGGGCCGACCCCGGCCCCCGCCCGAGGAGGCACCCCACCATGACCGAGCTGACCGCCACCGTCGACACCTACCTGGCCGCCTGGAACGAGGCCGACCCGGCCCGGCGGGCCCCGCTGATCGAGCAGGTGTGGGCGCCCGACGGCACCCTCGTCGACCCGCCCCTCGACGGCACCGGCCACGACGGCATCAGCGCGGTGGCCGACGCCCTGCACGCCCACTACCCCGACCACCGCTTCCGCCGCACCGGCGCCGTCGACGCCCACCACGACCGCTTCCGCTTCACCTGGGAGCTCGTCCGCCCCGACGGCACCGTCGCCATCGCCGGCCTCGACGTCGGCGAGGTCGCCCCCGACGGCCGGCTGGCCCGGGTCACAGGCTTCTTCGACGAGCCGTGACGTGGGGGCCGCCCCGGCCGTCGCCGCCGCGGGCGTGGCCGGCGGCGGTCGTCGTCGTAGCGTCGGCGGCGTGCACGGCACCGGCGTGGGCCCCCTCCTGGCGGACTGGCGGGCGCGGCGGCGCCGCAGCCAGCTCGACCTGGCCCATGAGATCGGGGTCTCACCCCGCCACCTGAGCTTCGTGGAGACCGGGCGGTCCACGCCCAGTCCCGAGGTGGTGCTGGCCGTGGCCCGGGGGCTCGACGTCCCGCTGCGCGAGCGCAACGCCCTCCTACTCGCTGCCGGGTACGCCCCCCGCTACGCCGAGACCGCCCTCGACGACCCGTCCATGGCCCGGGTGCGCTCGACCTTGCAACGGCTGCTCGACGCCCACGACCCCTACCCCGGCGTGGTGATCGACCGGCGCTGGGACGTCGTGGTCGCCAACCGGGCCGCCGCCCTGCTCAGCGCCGGCCTGCCGAGGTCGGTCACCGGCCCCCCGCTCAACGTGTTCCGGGCCTGCCTGCACCCCGAAGGGCTTGCCCCGCGCACGGCCAACCTGGCGGCGTGGGCCACCTACCTGCTGACCACCCTCCACCGCCTGGTGGTGGCCACCGGCGACGACCACCTGCTGGCCCTGGAGGCCGAGGTGACGGCGTACCCCGACATCGCCGCCATCGCCGCCGGCGACCGCTGGCGCGACCCCGACGACCCGCCCCTGCTGGTCCCCCTCCAGCTCGAGGTCGACGGCGTCGAGCTGGCTCTGTTCAGCACCCTCACCACCTTCGGCACACCCACCGACATCACCCTGAGCGAGCTCAGCGTGGAGCTCTTCTTCCCCGCCGACGACGAGACCGAGGCCCTGCTGCATGCCGCGGCGCCGGCTGGCTGATCGTCCAACACCGGTCGGCTCCGACACGACCCTGCGCTGTCGCGCTCATCTACGGTCGACCGGCGGCGCCACCGTCGGCGCCACCGAGCAGGAGGCACCCCCATGGTCACCAAGGCCCTCGTCGTGAAGCTCACCGCCAAGCCCGGCCTGGAGGACGAGGTCGCGTCGTTCCTGACCGGCGCCCTCGAGCTCGCCAACCAGGAGGCGGGCACCCCGATCTGGCTGGCGCTGCGCACCGGCACCGACGTCTTCTGGATCGTCGACGCCTTCCCCGGCGACGCCGAGCGCCAGGCCCACCTCGACGGCCCCATCGCGGCGGCGCTGCTCGCCAACGCCGACCGGCTGCTCGCCGTCGCGCCCGAGATCAACCCCTCCGACGTGCTCGCGGCGAAGTAGTCCGCCCGGC
>JBBJOU010000320.1:0-3304 GCA_037724305.1 Acidimicrobiales bacterium | reverse complement strand
GACGACCGGCCGGCCGTGGCGGCGGCGGCCGCTGGGGCGAGGGCGTCGAGCAGCGTGCGGTCGCCCGGGGCGGCCCGACCGAGGGCGCCGACCTTCTCCGCCGCCGCCGCCAGCCCCGTTGCGAGATCGCCGTCGGCGCCACCGAGGGCCAGCAGTACCGACCCGAGGAGCGGGCCGCTGGCACCACCGGCGGCGGCGAGGAAGGCGCCGCCGGCGGCGGTAAGCACCGCCCCGGCGGTGGCACCGGGTCCGGTGACGGTGGTGACGGCATCGGCAGCGGCCCGGGCCCCCCGGGCGGCGGTGGTGCCGTGGTCACCGTCGCCGGCGCACGCATCGAGGGTGTCGAGCGCCGCGCGTTGTTCGTCGACGGCGGCGGCCCACGCCGCCACCGCGGCGGCGGCGCCCGATGCGTCGAGCTTCAACCGAACAGGCGCCGCACGAAGGCCAAGCCGCGGGCGGCGGCGGCCGACGGGTCGGGGTCGATCGGGCGCCAGATGCGGAGGTCGCCGCTGGCCGCCGACCCGGCGAGCACGAACAGCTCGAGTCCGACCCACCCGTCGTAGCCGGCCCGACGCACGCCGTCGGCCACGTCGGCCCACGGCAGGTGCCCGTCGCCGGGGGCGCCGCGGTCGTTGTCGACCACGTGGAGATGGACGAGGCGGGGGCCGGCGAGGGCGACGGCGTCGGCGATGGAGCGTTCCTCGATGTTCATGTGGAACGTGTCGAGATGGATGCCGACGTTGGGAGCGCCGACGGCATCGACGTAGGCGAGCGCCTCGGCGGCGGTGGTGACGAGGTCGGTCTCGAAGCGGTTAACGGCCTCCACGCCGATGACCAGCCCCCGCTCGGCGAAGCGGGGCGCCACCTCGGCCAGCGCCGCCGCGGAGCGGGCGCTCCGCCCGGCCCGGTCGTCAATCGAACCGGTGCCCCACGGCGAGTACACGACGCCGCTGAGGGCGCCGGCGCCCATCGCCGCCACCAGGTCGGCGGCGCGCCGGAGGTGCTCGATCCCGGCGCGGCGTACGGCCGCGTCGGCGCTCGACACGTCGTGGGCGATCCCCAGCCCGGTGGTGGCACGGAGCGCGAGGCCGAGGTCGGTGGCGACGCGCCCGACCCGTTCCGCCTCCCGCTCGTCGTCGAGGCCGAGCAGCGACACCTCGGCCCCGTCGAAGCCGAGCCGGGCGGCTTCGGCCAGGTGGGGGGCGAGGTCCTCGCCCCACCGCTCGACCCACAGCGCGGTGTGCACGGCGACGATCACCTGCTCGTGTCTAGCCCCTCCCCCCGGCTCTCCGGCTGCCGGGGCTGGCGCGTGGCGGTGTTGGTCTCCGTTGCCGGGGCTGCGCGTGTCGCCACGTTCAAGCGATCGGCGGCCTGCGGTGCGCATCGTCGAGGCCAGCGCCCCGTCGGTGCGCGCGGGGCGTAGGGCAAGGGCGCACGTGAGCGAGCGGTCTGCCGGGGGGGACGCCTGTCCAGACGGGACCGGTGCGCGCTCGTCCTGCGATGGAGACCGGGGTGTCGCTGGCCACCCGTAGCGGTGGCTCCGTACACCCCGGTTCGCGCT
This sequence comes from Acidimicrobiales bacterium, assembly GCA_037724305.1. Taxonomy (GTDB): domain Bacteria; phylum Actinomycetota; class Acidimicrobiia; order Acidimicrobiales; family JACDCH01; genus JBBJOU01. The sequence continues at coordinate 1,743 of JBBJOU010000320.1, read as the reverse complement.
GCTGGCGACCGGGTTGCAGCCCGCCACCCCTACGGGTGGTCACGGGCACCCCGAGCGGGGAGCGAGCTGTCCCGACCCGTCCCTGCTCCGCCGCCGCCACCGGGCGGCGGTAACGTCGCCGCCCCATGGACGACGAGCGACCGCCGGTGTACGACCGGCTGCGGGCCACCGTGGTGGAGGTGTTGCATGTCGACCCGGCGGCGGTGGTGCCCGAGGCCGAGTTCGGGGCCGACCTCGACATCGACAGCCTCGGGCTGGTCGAGCTCATGCAGGAGGTCGAGGACCGCTTCGCCATCGAGGTGACCGAGGACGACCTGTCCTGCATCGTCACCGTCGACCACGCTCGCGAGATCATCGAGGCGAGGACCGCCGACCGGCTGCGCCCGCCGCCGGCCTGAGGTGACCGCCGCTCCTGCGTCGCCGGCCGGCCCGGCGGTGGCGGTCACCGGCGTCGGCGTGCTCGCCCCGTGCGGCATCGGCCGCGACGCCTTCTGGAGCGGGCTGCACCGGCCGGCGCCCGACGGCACCACCCGCCGCCGCCTCGCCGACTTCGACCCGGCGGGATGGTTCGACTCCCAGGCGGTGAAGCGGGTCGACCGCTTCACCCAGTTGGCGGTGGCCGCCGCCGCCGAGGCGGTCGCCCACGCCGGCCTCGACGTCGATCCCGCCCCGTCCGAGCGGACCGGGGTCCTCGTCGCCACCGGGCTCGGCGGGCTGGGTGCGCACGAGGCCGCCCTGCGCACCCTCGATGCCCGCGGCCCCCGCTTCGTGTCGCCCTACGCCATCGCCGCCCTCATGCCCAACGCGCCGGCGGCGACGGTGTCGATGCGCCACGGTGCCACCGGGCCATGCGAGAACGTGACCACCGGTTGCGCCGCCGGCACCCATGCCATCGGCACCGCCATGCGCTGGATCCGGTGGGGCCTGGCCGACGTCGTGCTGGCCGGCGGCACCGAGTCGTCGCTCACCGACACCGCCATCGCCGGGTTCACCTCGATGACCGCGCTGTCGAAGCGGGGCACCTCACAGCCCTTCGACATCGACCGCGACGGCTTCGTGGTCGGTGAGGGAGCGGCGGTGCTCGTCCTCGAGCGTCTGGACCGGGCCTGCGCTCGCGGCGCGCCGGTGCTGGCGATCGTGGCCGGCGCCGGCTCCAACGCCGACGCCCATCACCTCACCGCTCCCGCCCCCGACGGCGCCGGCGCCGCCGCGTGCGTGCGCCTCGCCCTGGCCGACGCCGGCCTGGCGCCAGGCGACGTCACCCACGTCAACGCCCACGGCACCGCGACCAAGCTGAACGACCTGGCCGAGGCCCGCGCCCTGCACGCCGTGTTCGGCGACGACGTGCCGGCGCTGATGTCGGTCAAGGGCGTCACCGGCCACCTTCTCGGCGCCGCCGGCGCGGTCGAGGCCGCCGCCGTCGTACTCGCCATGGGCGCCGGCGCCATCGCCCCGACCGGCGCCACCACCGTCCCCGACCCGGCCCTCGGCCTCGACGTCGTCCACGGCGCCCCCCGTTCCTGGACCCCCGGCCCGGCGCTCTCGACGAGCTTCGGCTTCGGCGGCCACAACGGCTGCCTGGTGCTGACGCCCGCCTCCTGAGCCGCACCCGCAACCGGAGGTCGGGTTCAGGTCATGGTGGCGGGTGGTCGTCGCCGCGCTCGATACGGGGGTGGTTGGGGTGGTCGGGGGGGACCATGGGCCGGGGGCCGGTGCCGGTGACGAGGGCCCAGCCCTTGTAGG
>JBBJOU010000319.1:0-3305 GCA_037724305.1 Acidimicrobiales bacterium | reverse complement strand
ATCGCCGAACCGTTCGCGGGCGGGCTCGAGGCCCACACCTGGGCGCTCGCCCGGCAGCACGATGTCGACGGCCTCAAGGTCACGCTCTACGCGCTCCCCGGCACCGATCCCGTGTTCCAGGTCGCTCCCCTCCCGGCGCCGCCGATGCTGTCGATCGACGCCCGCGCCGACCTGTCGATCGGCCCCGAGGCGGCGATGGGGGAGCACCACGCGTACCTCGGGGCGATGCTCGACATCGCGGAACGGGCCGACGAGTTCGACGTCGTGCACAACAACACCGTCCACCACCTGCCGGTGGCGTTGGCGGCCATGCTCACCGCGCCGATGGTCACCACGCTGCACACGCCGCCCACGGCCTGGCTCGAGTCGGCGATCATGCTGCGGGGTCACCGCGCCGGGGCCTTCGTGGCCGTGTCGCGAGCGACCGCCGCCGCCTGGCACCACCTCCTCGGCGAGGTGCCGGTCATCCGCAACGGCATCGACCTGGCGGCGTGGTTGCCGGGCCCGGGCGGGCCGCACGCCGCGTGGACCGGCAGGTTGGTGCCGGAGAAGGCCCCCCATCTCGCCATCGACGCGGCACGGCGCGCCGGGGTCGCCATCCGCCTCGCCGGCCCCCGCCACGACCCGGTCTACTGGCGCGACGAGATCGAGCCCCGCCTCGGCCCCGATGCCCGGTGGGTCGGCCACCTCGGCAGCGCCGCGCTGCGACGCCTCGTCGGTGGCTCGTGCGTCACCCTCCTCACACCGGACTGGGACGAGCCCTTCGGTCTGGTGGCCCTCGAATCGCTGGCCACGGGGACGCCCGTCGCGGCCTTCGGTCGCGGGGGGATCACCGAGATCGTCGACGACGCCAGCGGTCGGTTGGCGCCGGCGGGCGACGTCGACGCCCTCGCCACCGCGCTGCGCGACGGCGCCGGGCTCGACCGCACCGGCGTGCGCCGCCGGGCCGAGGCCATCGGCTGCGTCCGGCGCATGGCCGCCGAGTACCGCGCCGCCTACGGCGAGCTCCTCGCCGGTTGATCGGGTACTACGTGCACCACCACGGCGCCGGCCACGGCCGCCGGGCGGCGGCGGTGAGCGGGCGCCTCGGCGACGAGCTCGTGGGTCTGGGCTCGGGCGGGGCGCCCGAGGGATGGGCCGGCGCCACGTGGATCGAGTTGGCGCGCGACGACGGGGAGCCGGGCGTCGAGCCGACCGACCTGACCCGGCGGGGGGCCTGGCACTGGGTGCCGCCGGACCATTCCGGCTTCACCGCCCGCATGCGGACGATCGCCGCGTGGATCGCCGACACCCACCCGGCGGCGATGGTCGTCGACGTCTCGGTGGAGGTGACCGCGCTCGTCGAGTTGCTCGGCACGTCGGTCGCCACGGTGGTGCTGCCCGGTGACCGTTCCGACCGGCCGCACCGCCTCGCCCTCGACACCGCATCGCTGGTGGTGGCGCCCTGGACACCTCCTGACCCGACCGGGTGGTGTCGCGCCCACGGTCGCCGGGCGGTGGTGACCGGCGGCTTCGGTCGGTTCGACGGCCGGTCGCCGGCGCCAACGGGGCACCCCGGGCGGGTCGTCGCCCTCCTCGGCACGGGCGGCAGCGAGCGGCTGCGCCGCGTGATCCCGGCGGCGGTGGCGACGACGCCGCCGTGGGACTGGCACGTCGCCGGGGCGGGCGAACCGGTGGACGGTGCCCGTGGCCACGGCTGGGTCGCCGATCCCTGGCCGCTCCTCGGGAGCGCAGCGGTGGTGGTGACCGGGTGTGGGGGAGCGACGCTGAGCGAGGTGGCGGCGGCTCGCCGACCGGCGGTGCTCGTCGCCGAGGACCGGCCGTTCGCCGAGCAGCACCGGGCGGCGGAGGCGTTGCGCGCCGCCGGGGCACCGGTCGTGGTGGTCCCGGCCGACGACTCGGCCCCGGCGTGGCCTGACCTGCTCGCCGAGGCGTCCGGGCTCGACGGCGCCCGGTGGGCGCGCACCCACGACGGCCACGGCGCCGACCGGTTCTGCGCCGCGGTGCGGACCCTCGTCGTCGCCGCCGCCGCGCCGCCGCTCCGGTGACGAGCGGGCTAGGGCCCGCCGGGGAGCTACTTGCGCGTGTGGGCGAGTCGGGGGCGTCGCTCGCAAGGACGACGACGAAGGCAGGGCCATCCCCCTGTCGAGGAGAAGGACGCCGCGAGCGGCGTCATCCGGCCGTCCAGACGCCAAGGTTGTTTCCCGGCGGGCCCTTAGGCGCGCAACGCCCGGGCCACGGTGCGCCGGGCGGCGACGATCTCGGCCGGCGTCGGATCGCGCACGACCACGACGTCGTCGCCGTCACGACGCACGAGGCCGAGCGCCTCGAAGTCGGCCAGCCACCCGCCCATCGGCCACCACCCGTGGCGCGCCCGGAAGCGTCGGGCGTTGGCGATCGTCGCCCGGAGCTGCGGGACGGGGGGCTCGTAGACGTCGTGGTGTTGGTGGAAGACCGTGGCGCCGGCCACCACGACCACGCCGACCCCGGCGTCGCGCGCCCGGAAGGCGAGGTCGGTGTCCTCGCCGGCGTAGCCGGTGAACGCCTCGTCGAAGCCGCCGAGGGCGTCGAAGCTCGTGCGGCGCATGCCGAAGCAGGTGCCCCACACGAACGGGTGGCCGTCCGCCACCTCTTCCCAGCCGCGGCGCGGCGGTCGCGGCCGGGCCGGGTGCGCACGCCCGACGGCGACCAGGTCAGCCTCGGTCCACCCGTCGTCGACGGCGCCCTCGGGCAGGTAGAGGATCTCGCCGAGGCAGATGGCGTCGGTGGCGCGGAGGGCACCGTCGACGGCCTCGACGGCGCCGGCCGCAGGGAAGGTGTCGGCGTCGACGAACAGCAGGTGCTCGGCGATCGCCGCCGCCGCCGCCGCCGCGTTGCGCGCGGCCGAGTAGGCGATGCGGTCGCCGCCGCCGACATCGACGACGCGCACCCGGTAGCGGTGCACCCCGGCCAGCACCGGTGCCGGGTCCTCACCGCCCGCCCGCGCCACGACCAGCTCGGCGGGCGCGCCGTCGGCCCGGTCGAGCGCCTCGACCAGGCGGGCGAGGAGCCGGTTGCGGTTGCGCACCAGGGTGAGCACGGCGACGGTCACCCGATCCTCCTTCCCGCCCGGTGGCCCCGGTGAGCCGTTCGGCGGTGGTCGTCGGCTCCGGCCGCAGCGGCACCAGCCTGGTGGCCGGCGTGCTCGTCGACTCCGGGCTGCACCCCGGCGACCGGCTCATCCCCCCGTCCGGGGCCAACCCGACCGGCTTCCACGAGGACCTCGACGTCAACGCCCTCAACGACGAGCTCCTCGCCCCGCACCT
>JBBJOU010000318.1:0-3349 GCA_037724305.1 Acidimicrobiales bacterium | reverse complement strand
CCGGCGACGACGGAGAGCCCGGCGGCGTCGGCCGGGAGGTGGCAGAGGTGCGTTCTGCGAGCCGCCACCGACGACGTGGAGGACCTCGACCGTGGTGCCCGGCCAGCGCTGCCGCCTCGTGCAGGCTGCGGGCTGCAGCGCCCGACCAGGTACGGGTGAAGATCCGACGTGCCGACGTGAGCAGCTCCGAGTGGAACGTCAGCCCTGGGCTGTCGCATCGGGTCGAGCCTGCCTGACGTTGAGGTCGAAGGGCATGCCGTGACGGTGGGTCACCGCGTCGGTGGGTCTAGGGGCCGGCCGAGGCGGCCCGGAGTGCGGGCCCGAGGAGCTCGGCGACCCGGGCGTGGCCGGCGGGGGTCAACAGGTCGGGGTCAGGGATGGCGACGACGGTCACGTCGCGCACCGAGCCGAGGTCACCGAAGCTGGCCCCGCCACCCACGGCGTCGGCCCCGCCCAGGACCACGACCACCTCGGCGCCGGCGCCGGTCAACCGCGACAGGATGTCGTCGAGGACCTCCTGCGACGTGCCCGGGTCGCCGTCGGCCAGCCACAGGGTGGCCAGGTCGGCGTCGAGCTCGATGGCGGCAGGCACCTGGTCCCGCCCGACGGCGGCGAGGTCGGCGCCTGGCCGGCCGAGGTTGACCTCGACGGCGGCCGGTGGGAGGTGGTCGGCGAAGGCGACCTGCGGCCAGGTGGCGCCGAGGGGTACGGGGCGGCGGTCGTCGACCGTGGCGTCACCCCCGAGGATCACCCAGGTGAACGGGGGGACGGGCTCGCGCGCCACCGGGGGCAGCGGTGCGCTCGAGGTGCAGCCGGCGACCACGGCGACCACGACGGAGGTGGCGGCGGTCAAGGCCCGTCGCCGGCGGGCAGGTGCGGTCACGAGCCCCCCATGGCGTCGGAGGCGGGCAGTCGGGCGGCCCGGGCGGCGGGGACGGTGCCGGCCACCACCGCCAGCAGCGTCGTGCCCAGCACGGTGCCGGCCATGATGGCGGCCGGGAAGTCGATGGTGACGGTGGCCAGCCCCTCGCCCGCGAGGTACCGGTTCACGATCTCGCCGACGAGCCGGGCGATGCCCCACCCGACGGTCGCCCCCGCGCACCCGCCGAGGAGGCCGAGGGCGGCGGCCTCGACGAGGAACACCCGGCGGACGTCACCGTCGCTGGCGCCGACGGCCTTGAGCACGCCGATCTCCACCCTGCGCTCCCGCACGGCGGCGAGCAGCGCGTTGGCGATCCCGAGGGCGGCGACGGCGAGAGCGATGGCACCCACTGCAGCGAGGATGATCTCGACGACCCGCAGGTAGCGGTCCACGCTGGCGAGCACGTTCTCCGGGGCGCTGGTGGTGAAGCCGACCTCGGTGATGGCAGCTCGGACGTCGCCCACCTGGTCCACGCCGTCTGCCACCACGAAGAGCCCGGCGTAGGTGCTGGGGGAGACGCCCATCTGCCGGCCTCCGTCGACGCCCGACGCCGACCAGCGCCGGCCGTCGTCGACGACCTCCCTGGCGGTGAGCATGGAGCCGGCGCCGACGTCCTGGGCGATCACGCCGACCACCGTCGCCTTCACCCACCGGCCCCTGATGCGGACCTCCTGCCCGTCGTCCTCCAGTCGACCGGTCGCCCACATGGCCTCGGTGCCGAGGACGGTGGCGGCGTCGGCCACGTCGACGTCGAAGCGCTCCAGCCAGCCCTCGGTCACCGCCACCTCAGGCGCGCCGCCGGACGACGGGAGCCGCCCCTCGAGCACGGTGACGGGGAGGAGCGACGGCCGCCCCAGGTCGACGCCGACGAGGCCCGAGACGAACGGCTCACCACCCCTCGGGCGCTCCGGGCGGATGACGAAGGCCTCGGCCCGCTGCACGACGAGCACCGCCTCCACACCGTCGATCGCCTCGATGCGCTCGACGTCGGCGGCGTCGATGGGTCGGAGCCGCCCCTCGTCGGGGGTGTCCTCGTCGAGGTCGGCGGCGTCGCCGGCCGCAGGGGTCACGCTGATGCCCGACAGCGGGCCTCCTGAGGAGAGCTGCTCGAGCACCCGCGTCTGGGCGGTCGAGGCGATGGCGAGGAGCGCGGTCAGGAGGGCGGCGGCGAGGGCGACGGCCGCCACGGTGAGCGCCGAGCGGCCGAGGCGGCGCCGGACGCTGCGACCGGCCAGCACCAGTGCGTCGCGCCACGTCATTGGATCGGGATCGCCCGTGCCCGGCCACCGTCGAGGTGGTAGCGGCGCGGCGCCCGGCCGGCGACGGCGGGGTCGTGGGTGACGAGGACCACGGTGAGCCGGTCCGAGGCGCTGACCCCCTCGAGCAGGGCGAGGACGGCGGCAGACGACTCGCCATCGAGGTTGCCGGTGGGCTCGTCGGCCAGGAGGACGCGGGGCCGGTTGAACAGCGCCCGGGCCACGCCCACCCGCTGGCGCTCACCGCCGCTCAGCTGGTGGACGCGGTGCCCGGCGCGCTCGGCGAGGCCGACGGCCTCGAGCAGCTCGGCGGCGCGGGCCTTGCGCTGGCGGGGCCTGGTCCCCGACAGTGCGCCGGCGAGCTCGACGTTCTCCGCCGCGGTGAGAGCCTCGAGGAGCCCGAAGTGCTGGAAGACGAAGCCGACGGTCCTGCGCCGGTAGGCGGCGAGGCCTTCGGCGTCGAGGCCGGCGACGTCGACGCCGTCGACCTCGACGGTGCCGCGCTGGACGGGCCGCAAGCCGCCGAGCAGCGTCAGCAGCGTCGACTTGCCCGATCCCGATCGTCCCGTGAGGCTCACCCGCCCCCCGGCCGGCACCGAGAGGTCGACCTCGTCCAGCACCGGGAGCGGCCCGAGCGCGGTGGGGTACTCGTGGCTGAGCCCCCGGACCTCGATGGTGGCGCCGGCATCTCGGAGACCGGTTCCGGCCTCGCCGACGAGCGCCTCTGGCCCTGACCTCACCGAGGACGGACCGCCATGACGGCCATCCTATGAACCGCTCCTGCCCAGAAGGGCGCGACTCCAGCACGTCCAGCCGGCACCGAAGCGCCGACCTCGGAGGTGCGTGACGGCTTCACGATCGGGACCCGAGCTGGTGGCGGCCCGGCGTCCGGGTCCCGTAGGCGTGTTGCACGGCAGCTCCGCCGGGCAGCTTCCAGGAGAGGCGGGGCGCCGTGGCACCGATGCCCAGCGGGGCGATGAGGTGGTCGACCCGGAGCTCGGTCGGGCGTGTCATGAGCGGTCTCCGGTCGTGGGGGGAAGGTCGATGAGGTCGCGCGTGAGGTCGCCCACGGTGGCCGCGCCGAGCAGGCTCATCGTCCGCACCACGTCGGCGCCGAACCACTCGAGCACCCGGTCCACGCCGCGTTCGCCGGCGGCGCCGAGGGCGTACA
>JBBJOU010000317.1:0-3361 GCA_037724305.1 Acidimicrobiales bacterium | reverse complement strand
TGCGCCGTGTGCGGGGTCGGCGGTGCCGGCGATCACGCCGCGGTTGTGGGCCGAGTCGTGGGTGCGGGCGCAGGTGTTGCCGGTGCCGGCGCCGAGGATCGGGGTGGGGCGGTTCGTGGTGGGGTTGGATGCGTTCCTCGAGACGGGGACGAGTTTGCGGTTGGAGCGAGTCGACGCCAGTCCGTTCGGCTCTGCGGTGTTGTCGTTGCGGAGCGACGTGGTGGTCGACTGGGGTGACGGTCGGGGCGAGGACACCGGCCCGTTCGCGTCGGTGGGCGGTCCGTACCCGGGTGGTGACATCACCCACGTGTACCAGGAGATGGGGTTCTACGACGTGGTGGTGACGCAGCGTTGGACGTTGGACTGGTCGGTGGGCGGGGCCGGCGGCACGATCAACGGGGTGGAGACGACGGGCACGTTGGCCGACTTCGAGGTGTTCGCCGTGGAGGCGGTCATCGTCGATCCGGGCGCACGGGGGCCGAGCCCGACCATCGCCCGCGACCCGGGCGAATGACCGGCGCCGGCCGCCCCGATCGTCATGGGTGTGTCGAACCAGCAGCCAGATCGAGTGCGATAGCCGATCAGGGGGTGAGCGCGGCGCGCTCCAGGGTGACGATGGCGTTGTAGTCGGGGACCTGGGTGCCGGGCTCGCGGTGGGCGGCGCCGCCGGCGATGAGGACGTTGCCCTCGGGCCACAGGACCTGCAGCGACCGCCGCGCCAGGCGCACCCGCTTGACCCGGCCGTGGTACTCGCCGACGTCACTGCGCAGCACCACCGGATCTCCTTCGGCGAGGGCCAGCGCATCGGCGTCGGCGTCGTCGATGAACACCGCGTTGCGCCCGGCACCGGTGAGCGGGTCGACGTCGGCCTGCACCATGGAGTTGAACTGCTTGCCCCGCCGGGTGGCCACGGTAAAGGTGTCCGGCGGTGCGCCGTCGAGGGGGTCCGGTGGCGGGTCGAGGGGGGTGAAGCGGGCCCGGCCCGACGGGGTGGGGAACACGCCGCCGGCGGCGAGGTGGCGTCCGCCCCACTGCACCTGGTCGCCGGTGGCGGCGAGGTCCTCGATGCCCGCGTAGGTCGGCACCACCCGGGCGATCTCGGCGCGCAGGGACTGGTTGTCGGGCCACGAGAACGCCGGCGCCAGCTCGGGGCGCACCCGGGCGGCGACGGCTCCGTAGAGGCGCCACTCGCTGCGGGCCTCGCCGACGCGGCGGGGGATCTCGGGGCTGAAGATGATCCGGCGCTCGGTGGTGGTCTCGGTGCCGCCGCCCTCCTGCTCGTAGCGGGTGGCGACCGGGAGCAGGAGCACGTCCTCACCGTCGACGAGCATCTGGGAGCTGAGCACGACATCGGCGTGGACCCGTAGCGGCACCCGCCCGAGGGCGTCGCGGACGGCGTCGGGGTCGGGCAGCACGTCGAGGAAGTTGCCCCCCGAGCTCCACAGCACGTCGAGCTCGCCCCGGCCGGCGGCCTCGACCATCTCGGCCACGGTCCGCCCCGGGCGGTCCACGCACGGTGCCCCCCACAACTCGCTGATCCGGGCGGCGTTGGCCGGGTTGGGTTCGAGCCCGCCGGGCAGGGCGGTGGCGTAGCACCCCATCTCGGCCCCGCCCTGCACCCCCGAGTGCCCCCGGATGGGCATGAGCCCGGCGCCGTCGCGCCCGACGTTGCCCCGGGCGAGGCCGAGGTTGACGATGGCCTGCACGCCCTCGACCCCGTGACGGTGCTGGGTGATGCCCATCGACCAGATGAGCACTGCGCCGGCGGCACCGGCGTACAAGGTGGCGAACCGGTCGAGCTGGTCGGCGGTGACGCCGGCGGCAGCGAGCAGGTCGTCGCGCCGTTGCGACGCGAGGGTCGATTCGAGCTCGGCCCAGCCCTCGGTGTGGGCATCGACGAAGGCCCGGTCGACCGCGCCCCGCTCGACGAGCACCTGGAGCACGGCGTTGGCGAGGGCGACGTCACCGCCGGGACGCACCGGGACGTGGAGATCGCACATCTTCGTGCCGAACAGCGCGGACTCGAGGTTGGAGGGCACCCAGTAGCGCTCGAGGCCGGGCTCGAGGTAGGGGTTGACCACCACCACCTTCGCCCCCCGCTTCCTGGCCAGGTAGAGGTACTTCATGAAGACCGGCTGGTTGTTGGCCGGGTTCGAGCCCCACAGGACGACCAGGTCCGTCTCCAGGACGTCCTGCAGCGAGCAGGTGCTGGCCGACACGCCCATGGTGGCCTTCAGCCCCAGCGTGGACGGGGCGTGGCACACCCGGGCGGCGGAGTCGACGTCGGCGACGCCGAGCGCCCGCATGGCCTTGCCGGCGGTGTAGTAGGTCTCGTTGGTGATGCCCCGGCTGGTGAGGTAGAGCGCCACCCGATCAGCGTCTGCCCGCCGGATGCGGTCGGCCAGCAGGTCGAGGGCGTCGTCCCACAACACCCGGGTGAAGCCGGGCTCGCCCCGCCGGCGGCGCATCGGGTGGGCGAGGCGGCCGAGGGCCCGCAGCTCGGCGCCGGTGCGGCGGCGCAGGGCGGCGACGTCGGCCAGGATCGCCGGGTCGAGGGGGTCGGCGGTGTTGAGCTCGAGCAGCTTCAACCGGGTGGTGCACAGGTGGATGCCGTCGAGCGTCCAGTCGTGCAGCCCGGCCACGCCGAGGGCGCACCCGTCGCAGGCGCCCTTCATGAGCACGTCGTAGGCGTACTTCGGGTGCGTGCGGTTGGCCCACACCGCCTTGGCCATCTCGCCGAAGTGGTCGGGCTTCTGCAGGCCGATGCCGTTGGGGCGGATGCTGACCCACCGCTCGGGGGCCCACCCGGTGAACTGGTCGCGCAGCGTCACGGAAGGAGCTCCTCGGGGGCGTAGACGTTCATGCGGTCGCCGCGGACGAAGCCGGCCAGGGTCATCCCCGCCCGCCGGGCGGCGGCAACGGCCAGCGACGACGGGGCGCTGACGGCGACGACGGTGGTGATGCCGGCGGCCCACGCCTTCTGGACGATCTCGTAGCTGGCCCGGCCCGAGACGAAGAGGGCGACGCCGGTGGCGGGCAGGCCACCGTCGAGGGCGAGGCGGCCGACCACCTTGTCGACGGCGTTGTGGCGCCCGATGTCCTCGCGCACGAGCAGCACCCGGCCGTCGCGGGCGACGACGGCGGCGGCGTGGACGGCGCCGGTGGCGGCGAAGAGGGGTTGGTCGGCCCGCACCCGCTCGACGACGTCGGCGAGGACGTCGAGGGGGAAGGGGCCGCCGGGGTCGGGGGGCAGGGGCTCGAGGCGACCGACGAGGTCGTCGAGGGCGGTGGTGCCGCACATGCCACACGCCGAGGTCGTGGTGGTGAGCCGGGTCGTGGGCACCGGGGCGACGCCGCCGGT
>JBBJOU010000316.1:0-3370 GCA_037724305.1 Acidimicrobiales bacterium | reverse complement strand
GGTTCGCCGGCGTCGGCGACGCAGCGCTATCGTCTCTCCTTCGCGCTCGGCGGGCGCGGCGCGCGCGACCGCGACGACCCGCCACCCGAGCCACGCGATGCCCCGGCCGATCCGGCGCCCCCCTGAGCGATGAGGAACGACGACCATGGCCGTCCCCAAGAAGAAGACCTCCAAGATGAAGACCCGGTCCCGCCGGGCCGGCGCGTGGCAGCTCAAGAGCCCCGGGCGCTCGGTGTGCCCGCGCTGCGGCACGGTCAAGGTGCCTCACGTGGTGTGCGGCAACTGCGGCTGGTACCACGGCCGCCAGGCCGTCGAGGTCGACTGACGATGACCGGCCCCGGCGCGTTCCGTCGCGCCTCCGGGCTGCGCTGATCGTGCTGCCCATCGCCGTCGACGCCATGGGCGGCGACCGGGCCCCCGGCGAGATCGTCGCCGGCGCCATCCGGGCCGCCGAGGAGCTGGGCGTACCCGTCCTGCTGGTCGGTCGCCCCGAGGCCATCGACGCCGTCGGCGGGCCGGGGCCGTGCGCGGTCCTGGCCGCGTCGGAGGTGATCGCCATGGACGACGACGCGGGCTCGTCGGTGCGGCGGATGAAGGACAGCTCGCTGGTGCGGGCCGCCGAGGCCGTGCGCGACGGGAAGGCCTCGGCCATGGTCTCGGCCGGCAACACCGGCGCCACCATGGGCTCCGCCCTCCTGCGCATGGGCCGCATCAAGGGTGTGGCCCGCCCCGCCGTCGCCACCCCCATCCCGCGCCCCCTGGGGGGTCACCCCATGGTGCTGCTCGACGCCGGCGCCAACGCCGAGTGCTCGGCCGCGTGGCTCGTGCAGTTCGCCCAGATGGGCGCGGCCTTCGCCCGCCAGCGCTACGGGATCGACGCGCCCCGGGTGGCGGTGCTGTCGATCGGCGAGGAGCCGGGCAAGGGGAACCCCTTGGTCAAGGAGACGTGGGCGCTGCTCGACGCTGACGGCGGCGCCGCCCTCACCGCCGCCGGCGCCACGTTCGTCGGCAACCTCGAGGGCCGCGACATCATGGGCGACGAGGCCGACGTGATCGTCACCGACGGCTTCACCGGCAACGTCGCCCTCAAGACCCTCGAGGGCGGCCTGAAGGCGATCGTCGCCGCCATCGTCGACGCCTTCGCCACCACGGAGGAGACTCGCGCCGCCGCCGAAGTCCTCCTGCCCGCGCTCCTCCCGCTGTACGGCCGCCTCGACCCCGACGCCACCGGCGGCGCCCTCCTGCTCGGTGTCGAGGGCGTGTGCATCATCAGCCACGGCTCGTCGTCGGCCGACGCCGTCGTCAACGCCTGCCGGGTCGCCGCCGACGCCGTCGAGCACGACCTCGTCGGCTCCCTGCGGGCCGCTGTCTCCTGATCGTCGCCCACCGAGGCCCCCCCCCGGACATTCACAAGCGCACGAGCGTTCGCGCCTGTATCGTACGGCCTCGATGGTCGCCGAAACCCACATCGAACAGAGTCCCCTCGACCGCAACGGCGTGTTCGAGCTGATCCGCAACCGCCTGTCCGACATCCTCGAGGTCGACGCCTCGACGATCAACGAGGGCGACTCCTTCGCCGACGACCTCGACGCCGACTCGTTGGCCCTCATCGAGCTGGTCGAAGCCCTCGAAGAGGAGCTGAGCGAACGCTCGGTCGGGTTCAGGATCGACGACGAGGACCTTGAAGACCTGAAGACCGTGCGCGACGCCGTGGACTACGTCCTCGGCCGACTCGGCTAGACGGGTACCCGACCCTGCGCCCCGACGATGCCCTCGAGGTGCTCGACAGCGCGCTCGTCCTGCTCAACGCACGCCTCGGCCACCCGGTCGACGAGCCGTCGGTCCTCGGCCCCTCGCTGGTGCACCGCTCGTGGTGCGCCGAGCATCCCGGGTGGCGTTCCAACGAGCGCCTCGAGTTCCTCGGCGACGCCGTCCTCGGGCTGGTGGTGACCGACCACCTCTTCCGCACCTACCCCGAGCTGCCCGAGGGCGAGCTGGCCAAGGTGCGGGCATCGGTCGTCTCGGCCGCCGCCCTGGCCGAGGTGGCCGCCGAGCTCGACCTCGGTGCCAGCCTGCTCCTCGGCAAAGGCGAGGACGGCTCCGGCGGGCGGGAGAAGCCGTCGATCCTCGCCGACGCCCTCGAGGCCGTGCTCGGCATCGTCTACATCGACGGTGGTTGGCCGGCGGCCGAGCGCCTCGTGCTCGGCCTGCTCGGCGCCCGCGTCACCGAGGCGGCGTCCGGCCCCGGCGGCCAGGACTACAAGACCCGACTCCAGGAGCTGTCGTCGCGCCGGTTCGAGTCCCTGCCGCGCTACGAGGTGGTCGACGAGGGCCCCGACCACGCCAAGACCTTCGACGCGGCCGTCCGCATCGACGGCGAGGTGCGGGGTCGGGGCGTGGGCCGGTCCAAGAAGCAGGCCGAGCAGGCGGCCGCTCGCGACGCGTGGCAGTCGCTACGGGCGCAGCTGGCGGTCCCGCTGGCCGCCGCCGACGACGACGAGGCGCCCGCCGCCCTGGCCGAAGAGGGTGCCGGTGCCGGAGCTCCCTGAGGTCGAGACGATCCGACGGGGCCTCGAGCGCGAGATCGTCGGCAAGCGCATCAAGACCGTCGACGTCACCGGTGCCCGCTCCGTGCGCCGCCACAAGTCGCGCAAGGAGTTCGTGGCCCGCCTCGAGGGCACGAAGGTCAAGGCGGTCAAGCGCCGGGGCAAGTACCTCCTGCTCGAGCTCGACTCCGGCGACGTGCTCGTCGCCCACCTGCGCATGAGCGGCCAGCTCCGGCGCGCCACCGCCCGGGAACCCCTCGAGAAGCACACCCACGTGGTGTTCACCTTCACCCAGGGCGGCCAGCTCCGCTTCGTCGACCCCCGCACCTTCGGCGAGCTGTTCGTGACCACCCCCGACGCCCTCACCGCCGAGCTCCCCGAGCTGGCCGACCTCGGCTTCGACCCGGTTGACGAGCCCGTCACCTGGGTGCACTTCGGCGAGCGCCTCCTGCAGCGCCGCACCACCAAGCTGAAGGCACTGCTGATCGACCAGAGCTTCATCGCCGGCATCGGGAACATCTACTCCGACGAGATCCTGTGGGAGGCCGGCCTGCGCTACGACCGCATCCCCGGCTCGCTCACCTCCATGGAGATCCGCCGCCTCTACCGCGCCGTCGTCGAGGTCCTCCACGAGGCAATCAAGCATCGCGGCTCGACCCTCAGCGACCAGCAGTACGTCGACCTCGCCGGCAAGCCCGGCAACTACCAGGACTTCCACAACGTCTACGACCGCGACAAGCAACCGTGCCACCGCTGCCGCCACGCCATCACCAAGGCCCGCTTCTCCCAGCGCAGCACCTACTTCTGCCCCCAGTGCCAGATCT
>JBBJOU010000315.1:0-3375 GCA_037724305.1 Acidimicrobiales bacterium | reverse complement strand
ACCGCCGCCGGCGGTGTCGTCGTCGCTCCCACAGGCAGCGGCGACCATGGTCAGGCTGAGTAGCGCGGCGAGGAGCTTGGCGCTCCCCTTCCGTCGGGTCGTCACGAAGCGGACCTCCTCGTAGACAGGTCAGGTTGTCGTCGCCGATCGATGAACCCGATCGGTCGCACCGGTGAACGCCGGGTAACCCTTCCGAGGCCATCCGACGACTGGGGCGGCAGACTAACGCCGCTCGCCAGCCCGATCCAGTATCACGTGGCGTTCTGTAACGCGGTTGACGCGAACAGCGGACAAAACGTCGGGCGGCCTGCGGGCAAGGTCGCCGAACTGCAACACGCACCGCCGAACAGCGGACGGGGCGTCCACCGAGCAGGCGCGAATCGGCGCGACCTGTCCAGCGCTGTCAGGTGACGGCGGTCACGATGGCGGCGAAGTCGTCCGGGTCGAGGCTGGCGCCGCCGACCAGGGCCCCGTCGATGTCGGGTCGGCCGAGCAGTTCGGCGGCGTTGCCGGGCTTCACCGACCCGCCGTACTGGATGCGCACGCCGGCGGCGGCGTCGGCACCGTGGGCGTCGGTGACCACGCCCCGGATGTGGGCGCACACCGCCTGAGCATCGTCGGCGCTCGCCGTGCGGCCGGTGCCGATGGCCCAGATCGGCTCGTAGGCCACCACCGAGGCCGCCACCTGCTCGCCCGACAGCCCGACGAGGCCCGCTCGCACCTGGGTGCCGACCCGGCCCTCGGTGGCCCCAGCCTCGCGCTCCTCCAACGTCTCACCCACGCACATGATCGGCGTCATCTCGTGGCGGGTGATGGCCAGCACCTTGCGGTTCACCCATTCGTCCGTCTCACCGAAGTGCTGCCGCCGCTCGGAGTGGCCGGCGATCACGTAGGCGACGTTGAGCTTGGCCAGGAACGCCGGACTGACCTCGCCCGTGAGGGCGCCCTTGTCCTCCCAGTGGCAGTGCTGGGCGCCGAGGCGCAACCCCATGCGATCGGTCTCGATGGTCGTCTGCACCGACCGCAGATCGGTGAAGGGCGGGTGCACCGACACGTCGACGGTGTCGTAGACCTCCTTGGGGAGCAGGTAGCTCAGCTTCTGCACCGTCTGGATGGCCTCGAAGTGGTTGTGGTGCATCTTCCAGTTGCCGCTGAGGATCGGGGTACGGGCCATCAGCTTCCCGTCGCGTTGGGCGCGTTGCGCAGCGCCTCGAAGCCCGGGAGGTCGCCCTGCTCGAGCAGCTCGAGCGAGGCGCCGCCGCCGGTCGAGACGTGGTCGACGTCGTCGGCGAGTCCGAAGGCGGCGAGCGCAGCGGCGGAGTCACCGCCGCCGACCACAGTGAACGCCTTGGTGGCGGCCATGGCCTCGGCCAGGGTGCGGGTGCCGGCGGCGAAGCGGGGGTCCTCGAACACGCCCATGGGACCGTTCCAGAAGACGGTCCGGGCCTCGAGCACGACGTCGGCGAACTGCGCCGCCGACCCGGGCCCGATGTCGAGGCCCTTCCAGCCGTCGGGCACGTCGGCCCCGACGCTGCGCACCTCGGCGCCGTCGTCGGGGTCGCCGATCGTGCCCCCGGGCCCGAGGGCCACCACGTCGGTCGGGAGGTGGATGGTGGCGCCCGAGTCGAGCAGGCGCCGGCAGGTCTCCACCTGGTCGGGCTCGACCAACGAATCGCCGATCTCGTGGCCCTGGGCGGCGAGGAAGGTGAAGCACATCCCGCCGCCGATCACCAGCGCGTCCACCAGTTCCAGCAGCGCCTCGATGACCGCGAGCTTGTCGCTGACCTTCGCCCCGCCGAGCACGGCGACGAACGGCCGGCCCGGGTCCGTCCGCAGCCCGAGGAGCACCTCGACCTCGCGCTCGAGCAGCCGCCCCGCCGCCGACGGCAGGGTGCGAGGCGGGCCGACGATGGAGGCGTGGGCGCGGTGGCTGGCGCCGAAGGCGTCGTTCACGTAGACGTCGAAGCCGAGCATCATGGCCTGCGATCCCACGCCGACGCCGGCGATCAACCGCTTGACGAACGCCGGGTCGTCGGCTTCCTCCCCCGCGTCGAACCGGAGGTTCTCCAGCAACTCGACATCGGGGGCCAACTCGGCCAGGCGGGCCCGGACCGGATCGAGGGAGTACTCGGGGTTCGGTGTCCCCTCGGGCCGTCCCAGGTGGGTGCAGGCGGTGACCGACGCCCCGCGTTCCAGTAGCCATTCGAGGGTGGGCAGCGCAGCTCGGATGCGCAGGTCGTCGACGATGCGGCCGTTGTTGTCGATCGGAACGTTGAAGTCGGTGCGGACGAGGACCCGCTTGCCGTTGACGTCGGGCAGGTCCTCCAGCGACGGGACCCCGTGGACGGCCACCTCAGGTGGCGGCAGCGGTGGCGTTGCCGACGATCACGGTGATGTCGACGAGGCGGTTGGAGTAGCCCCACTCGTTGTCGTACCAGCCGAAGACCTTCACCAGGGGGCCCATGCTCAGCGTGAGCCCGCTGTCGAAGGTGCATGAGGCGGGCGAGCCGGCGCAGTCCGACGACACCAGCGGTGCGGTGCTGAACTCCAGCACGTTGGCCAGCGGTCCGGACGAGGCGGCGGCCTCGAAGGCGGCGTTGACGTCCTCGACGCTGGCTTCAGTGGCCAACGTGCCGGTGAAGTCGGTGAGTGAACCGGTCGGCACCGGCACCCGGATGGCCTGGCCGTCGAGGCGGCCCTTCATCGACTCGAGGACCAGCGATGTGGCGCGGGCGGCGCCGGTGGACGACGGCACCATGTTGATCGCCGCGGCACGCGCCCGGCGGAGGTCGCTGTGGGGACCGTCGACGAGGGACTGGTCGCCGGTGTAGGCGTGGATGGTGGTCATCAGGCCCCGCTCGACGCCGAAGGCATCGTCGAGCACCTTGATCATGGGCACGAAGCAGTTGGTGGTGCAGGAGGCGTTCGACACCACCTTGTGGGTGGCGGGATCGAAGTCGGCGTCGTTGACGCCCACCACGAAGGTGGCGTCGGCGCCGGTGGCCGGGGCGGACACGATGACCACGGGGGCGCCGCCCTCGAGGTGGGCGGCCGCCTTGTCGCGGGTGGTGAAGAAGCCGGTGGACTCGACCACCACGTCGACACCGAGGTCGCCCCACGGCAGGTCGGCGGGGTTGCGCTGGGCCAGGACCTTGATGGTGTTGCCATCGACCTTGATGCCCTCGCTCGTGGGCGACACGTCGCCCTTGAAGCGCCCCATCACCGAGTCGTAGGCCAGCAGGTGGGCCATGGTCTCGACGGAACCGAGGTCGTTCACGGCGACGACCTCGAGGTCGGCGCCCTGGGCGGCGGCCGCCCGGAAGAAGTTGCGGCCGATGCGGCCGAAGCCATTGATGCCGACGCGGATGGTCATTT